>JAYELV010000212.1:0-36654 GCA_034717755.1 Pseudomonadota bacterium
CGGTACTAATTTTGCCTGGAGCAAAGTTGAACGCGCCTTGAGCGGCCCGAAGGGTAAATTACAGGGATGTAATTTATAATCTCAAGCAGATTGCCGCGGTCGCTTAGGCTCCCTCGCAATGACAGGAGTCACACGGGGTTATTGAGAACTTACGTTAATATTCCTGTTTTTTAACGTATTTCGCTGCTGGATGAGGTCTCGATCAGGCGTGTGAATGCCGTACCGACACCCACACCGAACTTGCTGATGAGGCGATCCAGGGCATTCTCTCTGACAGTGAAATCAACCACTTTTTTTACCCCAATCACTTCAGTTGCAACGTAACGGATGTCGCCGAAGCCATCGATCAAACCAAATCCTTTCGCCGTGGCGCCGCTCCAGTAGAGTCCGCTAAAGACCTCTTCACTCTCCTTGAGTCGATCTCCACGCCCGTCACGCACAGCCTGGATAAACTGTTGATGGACTTCCGACAACATCTTCTCTGCATGTATCCGGTCGTCCTCTTTGAGCGGCAGGAAGGGATCAAGGGTAACCTTGCTCTTGCCGGAGGTAATGACACGCCGTTCGACACCCAGTTTCTGCATGGCATCGACGAAACCGAACTCTCCCATGCGCACGCCGATGGAACCAACGATACTCGATTCATTGGCATAGATTTCGTCTGCTGCTGCAGCGACATAGTAAGCCCCGGATGCACCGACATCTCCGATGACCGCATACACTGGAATATCCTTATGCTCTTTTCTCAAGCGGCGGATGTCAGCATAGATGCGTGCAGACTGAACGGGACTGCCGCCCGGACTGTTGATCTGCAGAATGATGCCTTTGGTGCTCTTGTCCTTGTAAGCGTTTTTCAACCCCCTGGCAACCTGGTCTGCAGAGACGCCTTTATCCTTCGGCATAATGACATCATCGATTGAGATCATCGCCGTGTGATCACCAACATTGAGATTCTCGCTCGACATCTTGCCATTGAAAGCCATATACAGCAGCAGGAACAAATAGCCGAACAACAGGATGCGAAAAAAGATGCTCCAGCGTCGTTTTCGCCGCTGCTCCTTGACCGACTCCAGCGCCAGTTTTTCGATCAGATCACGCTCCCACACAATCTCCCCGGAATCACTCTTGTTTGTATCAGCCATTATTATTTACCCATTCTGGTAGTTCGTGTATCGCATCGAGGCAGTGCAGTGCGCCATGAAGCAGCAGACGCTCGCGGTCATGCACACCGTAGGAGACCCCTAATGCGGCAACACCCGCATTGGCGGCCATCTGCATATCAAACTCGGTGTCGCCGATGACCAGAGTCTCGGCTGAACTCACACCAAGTTCGAGTAGAATCTCCTCTAGCATCTGTGGATGCGGTTTGGACAATGTTTCATCGGCACAACGGTTTGCCTGAAACAACGGCCGCAAGCCGCTGTCATCGAGTTCCTTATCAAGTCCCCTGCGGCTTTTCCCTGTGGCGACCGCCAGCAGATAATCGCTGGAGAGTCGTTCAAGCACCTCACGCGCCCGGGGGAAAAGTCGTGGTTGCGTTTTGTTGATCTCCAGAAAGTGTTCGCGGTAGCGATCAGCAAGTGGCTGATGCAAAGCACAAGGCGAGTCAGGAAAGAGTCTTGCAACGGCCTCGATCAACCCCAGGCCAATCACCTGCCTGGCCTGCTCATCGGCAGGTGGATCGATCTCGAGGTCAATGGCCGCAGCCTGCAGGCAGGCAACGATTTTGGCCTCCGAGTCCATGATAGTTCCATCCCAGTCAAATACCAGCAGTTGATACATTATTAGTTACCGAATGATTGAGAAAATCAGGCACGAAGTTGTGACAATATATCGAGTAGAGGTTGTTCGAGCGGAGCCTGCAACTGCAGGCGCTCACCGTTCTCCCCCCATGGAAAGCTGAGTTTCTCAGCATGCAGAAACAGGCGTTTCAGCCCCAGCTGAGTGGAGAGTTGCCGCGTTTGCGCATCCGCATACTTGCTGTCACCCAGAATCGGTGTACCGAGATATTGGGCGTGCACGCGAATCTGATGCGTTCTGCCTGTCTTGAGTACCGCTTCGACCAGCATGGCCTGCGAAAACTGCTCCTTGATGCGAAACAGTGTCAACGCCTGCTTGCCATCAGGATGTGGTGTAACAAGACGCCCGCCTGCATGCGCCTGGTTCTTTTTCAGAGGCACATCCACCCGCATACGGTTTTCAGGCCAGTCGCCATGCACCAGCGCCAGATATGTTTTTTGTATTGCATGCTGGCGTTGCAGTTCATGCAGCCTGCGCAGTGCGGAGCGACGCTTGGCAATCATCAACAGTCCCGAAGTCTCCCTGTCGATACGATGCACCAGTTCCAGACCCTTCTGTTGTGGCCGGGCCAGCCGCAGACTTTCGATAACCCCGAGTGAGATGCCGCTTCCCCCGTGTACAGCAAGCCCGGACGGTTTATTGATCACCAGCAGGCGATCATCTTCATAGATGATCGATGCGGAAAGTTCTTTCTTCTGCTCGCCGCTCAGCGCCGGTTGAGTCGCTGCTGAAGCTGTACGCACCGGGGGAATACGCACCTTGTCACCAATACGCAAGCGGTATACAGGCTTGATGCGTCCGCCATTGACACGCACCTCTCCACGCCTGAGGATTCGGTAAACATGACTGCGGGGAACGCCTTTGAGCTGCCGTAACAGATAGTTATCGATGCGCTGGTCTTCTGCCTCGGCGCCGATCGTCTCCATGCGCACTCGGCTGTTAATAATCTTGATACTCATCAGCAAACATACTCAGGCAGGCCCCTTCATGCAGCGGCAATATCATGGTGGGATACGGCAATGATTGTTCCTGACAATCTGATTGCACTTCCCCCATCCATGGAGGTCGCTGTCGCTTATACCACCCTACGAATCCACATTTCCAGCTGCTTTAGGCTTTACTTCAGCTTTAGGCTTTACTTCAGATTTAGGCTTTGCTTCAGCTTTAGGCTTCGTCTGTGCTTTGGGTTTCGCAGCTGATTTTACCTCAGCAGCTTTCGGCCTGGTTTCTGCCTTGGGCTTTGCTTCTGCTTTGGGCCTGGATACTGCCTCGGATTTCACGGCTGGTTTTGCTTCTGCTGTTTTTGGCCTGACATCTGCTTTAGGTTTCGCTTTTGCTTTAGGTTTCGCTTCTGCTTTGGGTTTCGCTTCTGCTTTGGGCTTCACCTGTGTCTTTGGCTTTGCAACAGGTTGTTGCTTCGCCTGTTGTTGTGACCCTGATGCCGCAGCTTGTGATGCTTCAGCGCGAGGCTTGCTCACTGCCTTGTCACTTTCACTGCCAACTGACTCAGTACGCTGACTTTGTGGCTTTCTCTGACGGCCGCCTCCGTGCTGACGCCCCGCACTGGAGCGGCGCCCGCGTGAAGGACGTGAACGTCCCTGCCCACCCTGGTTATTTGTCTGCGCCTTCCCGCTGCTTTGCTTGTTTTCGCTGTCAGCAGGTTTCTGAGCAGTATTTTTCTTATCCGTCGCGCTTTTTTGCTGCGCACCTCTGTTCTGTCCGCCGCGTTTGCTCGCCTGGGTTCGACGCCGCGGGTTACCACTCCCCTTGCGCTGGTTTGCACTTCGGTTTCGTTGCTGTGGACGCCTCTGCTGGGGTTTACGCTGTTGTGGTTTTTTCTGCTGTGCCACTGCTTTCTCTTCAGCAGCCTTCTCTTCTGCTGCCTTCTCTTCTGCACTATTGTGAGTAAACAGGGAGGTAAAAATCCGTTTGATAAAGCCACTCTCGGAAGTTTCCTCAATATTAACATTGGATTGAGGTGAAGCCTCCTCTGACTTGCGTTGTGGTGGAGCCGGCTGATGTTCGATGGTCTTGACTGCAGGCTGTTGCATACGCGCCTGCTGCACAGAGTGGCTCTCGGGAACCTTCACTTCCGGGGCATCGACAGTTTTATAACTCGCCTGGTCTGCACTTCCCGTTGGGACTTCATCCTGGCGTAAACGCTCGATGGCATAATGTGGTGTCTCAAGATGAGGATTTGGCACCAGAATCACTTCTACATTTTGGCGTTTCTCAAGGTCGTAGATCGCCTGGCGCTTCTCATTGAGCAGATAGGTTGCCACATCGACCGGAAGCTGGGCGCTGATTCTTCCTGTATTGTGCTTTTGAGCATCCTCTTCGATCACCCGTAGAATCGACAGCGCCAACGAGCGCACTCCACGGATCGAACCCTGGCCATCACAACGCGGACAGACATTTTGAGTCCCCTCTCCCAGTGAGGGTCGCAGACGCTGTCTTGACATCTCCATCAGGCCAAAACGGGAGATCCTGCCGATCTGTACGCGTGCACGATCCTCCTTCATAGCAGCTTTGAGACGATTTTCCACGGCACGCTGATTTTTGTTTGCCATCATATCGATGAAATCGATGACAAACAGCCCCCCCAGATCCCGCAAACGCAGCTGCCGCGCCACTTCATCTGCAGCTTCAAGATTGGTGTTGGTCGCAGTCTCTTCAATATCCGCACCTTTGGTCGCACGCGCCGAATTGATGTCGATCGAAACCAGGGCTTCGGTATGGTCAATGACGATTGCCCCGCCGGAAGGCAGACGTACTTCGCGTTCGAAGGCGGACTCGATCTGGCTCTCGATCTGGTAGCGTGAAAAAAGCGGGGTTTCATCTGTATAGAGTTTCAGCTTGCGCGAGTTATGCGGCATCACCTGGCTGATAAAACTTTCAGCCTGGTGAAACATCTCCTCGCTATCGATGACGATCTCACCAATATCACTGCGCAGATGATCACGAATCGAACGAATAATGACATTGCTCTCCTGGTAGATCAGGAAAGGTGCGGCACGCTCTTCAGCCGATTTTTCAATGGCTGTCCATACCTGGGTCAGATAATCCAGATCCCACTGCAACTCTTCAGAGACTTTGCCGACTCCGGCAGTGCGTACGATCAATCCCATGCCTTCGGTCACTGTAAGCTGCGACATGGCTTCACGCAGCTCTGCGCGCTCACGGCCTTCGATGCGTCGTGAGATCCCACCAGCTCTGGGATTTTTTGGCACCAGCACCAGGTAACGTCCGGCCAGAGAGACAAATGTCGTGAGGGCTGCGCCCTTGTTACCGCGCTCCTCCTTCTCGACCTGAACGATGATCTCCTGCCCCTCCTTGATGGCATCACTGATTTTCGGTCTGCCACTGGCTTTTTGGGCCGCTTCAGAGAAGTAACTTCTGGCGACTTCTTTCATGGGGAGGAAGCCATGCCGGCCAGCGCCATAGTCAACGAAGGCCGCTTCAAGGCTTGGTTCTACGCGGGTGATTCTGCCCTTATAGACATTGGCTTTTTTCTGCTCTCTTCCGGGATGTTCGATATCCAGGTTGAAGAGACTTTGTCCATCGACAATTGCAACACGCAACTCTTCCGGTTGCGTTGCATTGATTAGCATTCTTTTCATTGTATAATCCTGTGATTGTGCTGTCAGCCAAACCATGCGGTCAGGCCACTCAGACACATCGGCGTTAATACCGCATTACTGTACGAGCGGTACACTTCAGGAACAATAGGAAAGCGCCAGCGTCGGACACTGAAAAAGAGAGAAGAGTTTTAGCAGACCAAATTAAACGGAGTGTCGCCAGTACTGCCGGGCTCATCCGTCAGGAATTGAAAATGCCGGTACTATAATTGGCGCCTGATGAGGAAACACCCACCCGTCGGGAACCGAATATTGTTTTGTGTCACGGTTGATCCTACCCCGGACTATTTCATTTTTGTACAGCTGACAGGCTTTTCAACACATCTATCTGCTTCAATACAGTGGAGAAGTCTTCTCTATTTTCCGCCCGGCGAGCGCTTGCTACCGGCCTGTTGCATGCCGGATTTTCCGGCAGCAATTCAGCATCATCAAATAGTGATGCTGAGCATAATTGTTTTGTCTGTTATCCGTAGATAACCACTCCGGCGTATTCAATTCCTTCGCCGGAAATTTGTAATAATTTGCTAAGAGCGTGAAGGCTAACAGCGGCACAAAGCGTATTTTTCACGATCAAATTGATGTGCGCGTACCTCGACACACCCTAAACCATCGTCCTGCAACGATCAATCTCAAGTAAGTTCAGGTTCGGCCTGCAGTACTTCTGCAAGCTCCTTCTGATATGTAGCATTCACTCTTTCACGCATCTCCTTGCCAGGTTTGAAATGAGGCACATGCTTACCCGGCAACGCAACCGGATCACCGGTTTTTGGATTCCTTCCCATACGCGGCTTGCGAAAATGGAGTGAAAAACTTCCAAAACTGCGGATTTCGATGCGATCTCCGCTGGAGAGTGCTGAACTCATTTTCTCAAGAATACATTTCACCGCATACTCAACGTCTTTAGGCGCCAGATGTGGTTGCTGTTCAGCAATAATATTGATCAATTCTGATTTAGTAACAGGCATCGTTATGTATCAACAGGAGCATGACAACCAACAGTTGCCATACTCCTGCACTGGCTCCTATAAGTTAGTCGCTCTCTTCTTCAGATGCACTCATCTTCTCTTTAAGCAGAGCGCCAAGCGTGGTTGCAGTTCCTGTAGAGGAAGATTGTGATTTATTGGTGTAACTGCGAATAACCGCCGCTTCCTCTTCAAAATCTTTCGCCTTGATGGAGAGATTGATTGCACGACTCTTGCGATCAATAGCAAGAAACTTCGCCTCGATCTCATCGCCGACACTCAGCACCGTGCTGGCATCCTCGATACGCTCACGCGAAAGCTCGGAAACACGCAGATATCCCGTCACCCCTTCAGCCAATTCGACAGTGGCTCCGCGTGCATCGACCTCGGTGATAGTGCCTTTGACAACACTGCCTTTGCTGTTGGTCGTCACATAAACAGAGAACGGGTCTGTGTCCAGTTGTTTGACGCCCAGCGAGATGCGCTCACGCTCGGGATCAACAGAGAGAACCACAGCCTCAACTTCATCACCTTTCTTGAAATTGCGAACAGCCTCTTCACCCAGCAGATCCCACGAAATATCCGAGAGATGCACCAGTCCGTCGATACCACCGTCCAATCCGATGAAAATACCAAAGTCAGTGATTGACTTGATGTTGCCTTTGACTTTATCGCCCTTCTTGAAATTCTGTGCGAAATCATCCCATGGGTTGGTCTTGCACTGTTTCATGCCCAGCGAGATACGGCGGCGTTCTTCATCAATATCAAGAACCATGATTTCCACTTCATCGCCCAGCGACACAACCTTGCTGGGATGGATGTTTTTGTTGGTCCAGTCCATCTCGGAGACATGAACCAGTCCCTCTACACCCTCTTCGATCTCGACAAAGGCGCCATAGTCAGCAATATTTGTTACCTTGCCAAACAGACGCGTGGCTTCAGGATAGCGACGCGTGATATTGACCCATGGATCATCGCCCATCTGCTTGAGGCCAAGCGAGACGCGCATTTTTTCACGGTCGAATTTGAGAACCTTGACGGCAATCTCATCACCAATCTCAACGACTTCTGATGGATGGTGAACACGTTTCCATGCCATATCTGTGATGTGCAGCAGACCGTCAACCCCACCCAGGTCAACAAAAGCGCCGTAATCGGTGAGGTTCTTGACAATACCCTTGATCTCAATACCATCCGCCAGTGTTTCGAGCAACTTGTCACGCTCTTCACTGTATTCCGCTTCCACCACGGCGCGACGTGAAACAACCACGTTGTTACGCTGCTGATCCAGTTTGATGACCTTGAATTCGAGGTCCTTGCCTTCCAGATAGGCGGTATCGCGTACCGGACGGACATCGACCAGCGAACCGGGAAGGAAGCCGCGCACCTGGCCAAGATCGACAGTAAAACCGCCCTTGACCTTGCCATTGATGCGGCCTGTGATGATCTCCTGATCATCGAATGCTTTTTCGAGTGAGATCCATGCGTGATGGCGTTTGGCCTTCTCACGCGACAGGCGGGTTGCTCCAAAGCCGTCTTCTACGGCATCGAGCGCAACCTCGACCTGCTCACCAATGGCGATTTCGAGGTCACCATTGGCATCTAAAAACTGTTCTTTTGGAATCGTGCCTTCTGATTTAAGGCCTGCATTGACAACGACAAAGTCATCGTTGACGTCAATTACGGTACCCATGATCATGGTGCCGGGTTTCAAATTAAGATTGGCTACACTCTCTTCGAAGAGATCTGCGAAACTTTCGGTCATTGTGAATTAATCCTGATGCCCAAAGGCATCCCGTATTGCTGATCGCACAGCAATTCAATAGTCGTTAAATAGATTCAGCCTGTCTAATGACAGACTCCCAATATTAAGAGCCAGCATCACAGCGTTAGATCACAATGTTCATGCGCCTGCGCCAGAATTTGCTCCACTACCTCGTCGATAGTCAGTGCCGAGGAATCGATCGTCAATGCATCATCAGCTGCACGCAACGGGGCTTCCTCGCGACTCATATCACGCTCATCACGCTCACGAATCTCCTCGACAAGACTCGTAAGAATAACAGGCATTCCTTTCTCTTTCAACTGTTTATACCTTCTGCGCGCCCTTTCTTCCGCACTCGCGGTAAGGAATACTTTCAAAACAGCCCGAGGGAACACCACAGTCCCCATATCCCGGCCGTCGGCAACCAGCCCCTGCGAGGTTGCAAAATGCTGCTGCCAGCCTAGCAGCGCCGCCCGAACCTGCGCAACTGCCGCAACACGGGATGCATCATTGCCAGCAGTCTCGCTCCTGATGGAATCTGTAACATCCTGTTTTTCAAGCAGTATTCTTCCATGTTCGAATTCAACCTGAAGATTTTCGGCAATCTTACCCAGAACATCGTCGTTGCGGAAATCGGCATTCTGGTTTCGCGCCTGCAGCCCCGTCAGACGATACAGCGCGCCACTGTCGAGTACCCTCCAGCCGAGGTGAGCGGCCACTAACGCGGCAATGGTGCCTTTACCGGAACCCGAAGGCCCGTCGATGGTAATAATTTTTTGATTCATATTTTTTCCTGTTTCACCACGAAGATCACGAAGAGAGAACAAAACTCATGGAGCAGTAGGTAATTTCTCAAAAAGCCCGTGCAAATAAGTAGAATTCAAATGCATGTCAATCATGCTCTTCGTGGTTGATTCTTCTAACGCACTTCCAGCGTCATACCAATGCTGTTGACGAGATCCGCAAAACCCGGAAACGAAGTATCGACGTTGGCGCAGTCATCGATCTCGATCTCCCCGTCCGCGCGCAACGCAGCGATCGCAAACGCCATCGCGATGCGATGATCGCCATGAGAGTCAACTCTGCCGCCACGCATATTCCCGCCCCTGATCACCATGCCATCCGCAGTCGGGGTTGCATCGATTCCAAGTGATTGCAAACCATCTGCCATCACCTGGATACGGTCACTCTCCTTGACACGGAGTTCTTCGGCGCCTGTCAGCACGGTCTCGCCCTGTGCACAGGCTGCGGCCACGAACAACACTGGAAACTCATCGATTGCCAGCGGCACCTGTGATTCAGGAATATGAATTCCTTTCAATCCAGCCCCGCGAACACGCAAATCAGCAACCGGCTCCCCGCCGATCTCCAACTGGTTCGATATCTCGATCGATGCCCCCATCTGCCGCAAAATATTGATCACGCCAATGCGGGTGGGATTCATACCAACATGGCGCAATGTCAAATCAGACCCCGGTGCAATCGAAGCTCCGACCAGAAAAAATGCCGCCGAAGAGATATCTGCCGGCACATCGATTGTTGTGGCTGTCAGGGCGCCGCCGCCATCGAGGCAGATACGGTTGCCATCTGTCGTCACCGTATAGCCAAAACCACGCAGCATGCGCTCGGTATGATCCCGCGTCGGCGCCGGTTCGACCACGCAACTCTCTCCCTGCGCATAAAGACCCGCCAGCAACACACAGGATTTTACCTGCGCACTCGCCACCGGCAGCTGGTAGTGGATGGGATCGAGATGCCCGACCGCCTTGATATGCAGCGGCGCAGTGCCTATCTCCGTAGTATCGATGGCAGCCCCCATGCTTGAGAGAGGCTCTGTCACCCTGCGCATCGGCCGTGATGACAGTGATGCATCTCCGGTAAGGGTCAGATTCATCCCCTGGCCGGCAAGCAGCCCGCACAAAAGGCGCATGGAGGTACCCGAGTTTCCCACATCCAGTGCAACAGACGGCTGCTGCAGACCATGCATGCCGACGCCATGAACAGTCACCCTGCCATCATGCGGGCCGTCGATAGTGACACCCATGGTACGAAACGCTTTCAGGGTGGCGAGGCTATCGTCGCCTTCGAGGAAACCACTGATCTGCGTCACCCCATTCGCCAGGGAACCGAGCATGATAGATCGATGTGAAATGGATTTATCCCCGGGAACACGGATGCTTCCCCGTAGAACTCCACCGGGTTTGACCACAAAACGTATTTTATTTGTCAAAATTGACTCCGACATAAAGACGAAACACTTAACTTCTCAATAAATTCGAGCACTGATCTGAGCCTGCGCAGAGTTGGAATCCGCTTTTCAGCGCCGCTGTGGATACATCCCTGTACGCTCTGATAAAACATCCCTGTTTTATACAGCCCTGAAAAGCAAATCCCAACCCTGCCTATCTGTACGGAGTTATTGGGATGCTACAAAATACAGCAATTCTATATGTAGAGAGATACTCACCACGAAAGCATATTTGTAATCGGTTAATTCTTCGAGGTCTTCGTGTGCTTCGTGGTAAAAGTCTTTTTAGATATCGACACTCTATTGGTATATTGAAAATTGCTAACGAAAATACGGTGAACTCTCACCATTACTTCATTGTAGTGTAAACTGCGCGCCCAACAAACATGAACAGTGGCGAAATTTTCCATGCCGATAGAAAAACCAACCCTGGTGCTGGCCTCCACCTCACCATTCCGCCGTGAACTGCTGAACAAACTGGGGCTTCCCTTTGAAACAGCTGCGCCTGATATTGATGAATCCCCACTGCCTGATGAAGAGCCGGAATCACTGGTAAAGCGGCTTTCGCTTGAGAAAGCAGAGGCGGTGGCGGCTGATTATCCACAGGCGCTGATCATCGGCTCCGACCAGGTCGCCTGTGTTGATAACCAGGTTCTTGGAAAACCGGGGTCGCATCAAAAGGCGATGCAGCAACTCAAGTTGACATCAGGAAAAACCGTCACATTTATGACCGGCCTGACTCTCTATGACAGCGCCAGCGGTAACAGCAAAACCCTGTGCGAACCTTTCTATGCACACCTGAGGGAGCTGACAGAGAGGCAGATCGACAACTATTTGCAGCGCGAACAACCCTACAACTGTGCAGGATCCTTCAAATCCGAATCCCTTGGCATTGCCCTGTTTGCACGTCTCGAGGGCGAAGACCCGAACGCGCTCGTCGGCCTGCCGCTGATCCGCCTGATCGACATGCTGCAGCAGTTCGGCGTGGATGTGCTGTGATGAAAAATGACACCAACAACCCCGTCATCGGCTTCAACTATCTGCTGCGCGGCTTTGGCCTGCTGAATAAACCCGGTCTGAGGCCATTTGTGGTGATTCCACTGTTGGTCAACATCCTCATATTTTCACTCATGCTGTGGCTTGGTATCGATCAGTTTGAAGCCCTGATGGATCACTACGTTCCGCAGGAGGGCTGGCTCTCCTGGTTTCGCTGGTTGCTATGGCCGTTATTTGCCATCGCCTTCCTGCTGATCCTCTTCTTTGGCTTCACACTGCTGGCCAACCTGATCGGCGCACCCTTCAACGATCTGCTGGCGGAACGTGTCGAAATACATCTGACCGGTGACAAGCCTGAACAAACATTGACCCTGATGAAGTCCATCGCTCCGGCGATCGGCTCTGAAGTGGTGAAAATCACCTATTTCCTGACACGCGGACTGCCGCTGCTGCTGCTTTTTCTCATTCCGGGCGTCAACATCATTGCGCCTTTTGTATGGGGCGCCTTCGCTGTCTGGATGCTGGCCAATGAGTATGCCGAATATCCGCTGGGCAACAACGAAATCTTTTTCAAACAGCAGCGGCAGTTCCTCAAAAAGCGCCGCTTCACGTCGATGGGATTCGGCGGCGGCGTCATGCTGATGATGATGATCCCGGTCGTCAACTTCATGATCATGCCCGCAGCCGTCGCCGGCGCAACACTGTGGTGGGTTGAACGCCTGAAGCCAGCACTCTCAGCCGAGCGTCTACCTAAAACCTAAAGCCTAAAACCCACCCGCAATCAACTCGATTGCATTGCCATCCGGATCACGGCAGAAAAGCGCCTCCCGCCCGGAACGGCTCATAGTGTATTCAATGCCGGCCTCATCCAGGCGCTGCCGAAACCTCTTCAAATCCTGAACGGAAAAAGCCGTATGGCGGTCCCGACCACCATGCTGAGGCCTGTTCTCGGTCGAATCAGGATTGGGAAGTTCAAGCAGATGAATCTGCTGCCCCCCCACTTTCAACCATGCGCCCGGGAAATCGAGAGCGGGACGTTCTACTCTCTCCAACTCCAGAATCCCACAATAGAATTCGAGTGATTTATCCGTATCGGAGACAATCAGACTGACGTGATGCAGAGTTGTCGTACTCGATCTCATAAAATGTACCTTTTTTGAATGGCGAGGAGGCTGTCCGAGAATAGAAGACCTACTGCGGAAACGCCCTTTTGGCCAGATTTTCCGTCCATTATCGTTAAATAGCGCTGCTATTCGCCTCAAATGCACGAAAAATCTGACTCAAAATGGCATTCCCTCGCTACGGCCCCTATTCTCGGGCAACCTCCTAGTACAGGAGTGCATAAATATCTATCATCAGAAATACTCGAAAAACCTCGTCATTCCGGCAGTCTTTTAGCCGGAATCCACGTGTGTTAGGTAACTTCTCAATAACTCCGTGTGAATACCGTCATTGCGAGGGAGCCTAAGCGACCGCGGCAATCTCCAAGCCAGATTGCCGCGTCGCCTCCGGCTCCTCGCAATGACATTTGTTTTAACAAAATGTATTCAATGCACGAGGTTATTGAGATGTTACTGTGTTAGCGTGTAAGTGATTGATTGATGTACGCATGATTGACGGGTCTGATAAAATACGCTTCTTTTTATTCAGCAGATATCAAAATGAATCCTGGTATTGGCAGCCTCCATCCCTATCCTTTTGAAAAGCTGGCTGCGCTGATGGCTGGCGCCGAACCGCCTGCTGCATTGTCGCATATTGCCCTCTCGATCGGCGAACCTAAACATCCGACACCGGCTTTTATCACCGAAGAGGTGATGACCCATCTGCACCAGTTATGCGTCTATCCGGCAACACGCGGCATGCTGCAGCTGCGCCAGAGTATTGCTGACTGGCTGTGCAAACGATTCCAGCTGGATGCTGATTCACTCGACCCTGAAGCCCATATCCTGCCGCTCAATGGCACCAGGGAGGGGCTGTTTGCTTTTGCCCAGGCAATCGTCGATGCGGGTGAAAATTCCCTGGTGCTGATGCCGAACCCCTTCTACCAGATCTATGAGGGTGCAGCGCTGCTTGCCGGAGCCGAACCACACTATCTGAACTGCGATGAGAGCCATGCCCTGATTCCTGATTTTGATGCCATCGACACACACAGGTGGCAACAATGCCGCATTCTCTATCTGTGCTCTCCTGGCAATCCCAGTGGAGCCGTCATCGACATAGCCACCCTGCAGCATCTGATCAGACTCTCCCATGAACATGACTTCATCATTGCATCGGATGAGTGCTATTCAGAGATCTATTTCGATGAAGAGCACCCCCCTGCAGGCCTGCTCGAGGCTGCCGCGCAGATGGGCGAAACCTCTTATCGCAATTGCGTGGTTTTTCACAGCCTCTCCAAGCGCTCCAATGCGCCGGGGCTTCGATCCGGTTTCATCGCAGGTGACAGCGCCATCATCGAGACATTTTTCCGCTATCGCACCTATCATGGCTGCGCCATGCCGCTGCATCACCAGGCTGCCAGCATCAGGGCATGGAGCGACGAACAGCACGTCATCGACAACCGCCGTCTCTACACTGAAAAATTTAACGCCGTATTGTCTATTCTCGATGGTGTGCTGGATGTTGCACGACCGGATGCAGGTTTCTACCTGTGGGCAAAAACGCCGCCTGCATTCGACGACACCAGTTTTGCACGCGAGCTGTATGCCTGCCACAACCTGACAGTATTGCCAGGCAGCTACCTGTCGCGCACAACTGACGCCGGTAATCCCGGCGCCAACAGGATTCGCATGGCGCTGGTTGCGCCGCTGGAAGATTGTATCGAAGCCGCACAGCGCATCAAAACCTGTGTAGAATCCGCATGACAAATTATCCAGATGTAACTACTCAATAATCCCGCGCAAATACCGTCATTGCGAGGGAGCCTAAGCG
The DNA here is from genome assembly GCA_034717755.1 of Pseudomonadota bacterium. Taxonomy (GTDB): domain Bacteria; phylum Pseudomonadota; class Gammaproteobacteria; order Chromatiales; family Chromatiaceae; genus Sva-25. Next base: position 14,341 of record JAYELV010000212.1, read on the forward strand.
ACTGCGGCAATCTCCTCGCAATGACAGCTGTTTTAACAAAATGTATTCAACGCACAGGATAATTGACAAGTCACACCCACATAGCATACACAACAAATCATTTAATTTATTTTGGAGCATACCCAATGAGTGACATTGAATCCATTATCGTCGATGCCTTTGAACGCCGCGCCGATATCACCCCGCGCAATGTAGATACACAGGCTAAAGATGCCGTCATGAGCGCCATCGAACAGCTTGATCGCGGTGAAATCCGCGTCGCCGAGAAAAAAGATGGCGACTGGATCGTCAATGAATGGATAAAGAAGGCGGTGCTGCTCTATTTCCGCATGGAAGACAATGAGTTCCTGAAGGGTGGATTCACCAACTATTTTGACAAGGTTCCATCCAAATACGCCGACTACAACTCCCGGGATTTCCGCGAAGGCGGAGTGCGTGTCGTTCCTCCGGCCGCCGCGCGCAAAGGCTCCTTCATCGCACCCTCCTGTGTACTGATGCCCTCCTATGTCAACATCGGCGCCTATGTCGATAGCGGAACCATGGTGGACACCTGGGCCACTGTCGGCTCCTGCGCCCAGATTGGAAAAAATGTGCATCTCTCCGGCGGCGTCGGCATCGGCGGCGTACTCGAACCACTGCAGGCTGCGCCCACCATCATCGAGGACAACTGCTTCATCGGCGCACGTTCGGAAGTCGTTGAGGGGGTTATCGTTGAAGAGGGCTCCGTCATCTCCATGGGCGTCTTCATCGGCCAGAGCACCAAGATCTATGACCGCGCCAGCGGCGAAGTGCACTTTGGGCGTGTCCCGGCAGGCTCGGTCGTTGTTTCGGGCAACCTGCCGTCAAAAGACGGCACATACAGCCTCTACTGTGCGGTAATCGTCAAGACCGTGGATGAAAAGACCCGCGGCAAGGTCGGCATCAACGAACTACTGAGAGACATTTAATGAAACAAGTCTTAAACTAACGAGAAATGTAGGGTGCAATAAGCGGAGCGCATTGCACCTTTCCATGCGGCGCAATGCCCTGCGGTTATTGCGCCCTACACGCTGCATGGAATTTTCTTTATTGTTTTGTACAAGATTTACAGAGTAAGAGACTACGGAGCACTACATCCATGATCAAACTCTACGGCATCCCCAACTGCGATACCATCAAAAAAGCCCGCCGCTGGCTGATGGATCATGAGATCGAATACCAGTTTCACGACTACAAAAAGTCAGGCATCGACGCACAAAAGCTCAACGCCTGGATCGATGTTGTGGGCTGGGAAGTGCTGCTCAACAGGCGCGGCATGATGTGGCGCAAAACACCGCAGGAGATACGCGACGCCATCGATCAGCACAGCGCCATTCAACTGATGCTGGAGACGCCATCCATCATCAAGCGTCCCGTGCTCGAGATGAATTCCAGCATCACTGTCGGTTTTTCCGATGAGCGCTATCAGCAGCTGTTTGAGATATCATGACCATGTCATCAACCCTTGATCTTGCCATTGACCTCATCAGCCGCCCCTCTGTCACTCCGGATGATGCCGGCTGCCAGCAACTCATGATCGAACGCCTGCAGGCGATTGGCTTCAGCATCGAATCGATGCGATTTGGCGAGGTCGACAACTTCTGGGCCAGGCGCGGCAGTGAAGAGCCTGTGTTTGCCTTTGCCGGCCACACCGATGTCGTCCCTACAGGTGAACCGCAATCATGGAGTGTGCCGCCTTTTGAACCGCAGATTCAACACGGCATGCTCTATGGACGCGGTGCGGCGGATATGAAAGGGAGTCTCGCCGCCATGGTGACAGCCTGTGAAGCCTTTGTTGCGGATCACCCTGATCACAGCGGCTCGATCGCCTTCCTCATCACCAGCGATGAAGAGGGGCCGGCAACGGAGGGAACCGTCAAGGTCATCGAAACACTCGAGTCGCGTGGTGAAAAGATCAAGTGGTGCCTGGTGGGCGAACCATCCTCGGCAACCCGCCTTGGCGATGTCATCAAGAACGGACGGCGCGGATCACACAATGCCAGGTTGCTGATTCTCGGCAAACAGGGGCATGTCGCCTACCCGCACCTGGCCAGCAACCCGATCCACCTGGCTGCCCCTGTGCTGACTGAACTGACGACTGTCGAGTGGGACCGGGGGAACGATCACTTTCCGCCCACTACATTTCAGATCTCCAACATCAATGGCGGTACAGGCGCCACCAATGTCATTCCGGGAGGTGTCGAACTGCTGATCAATTTCCGCTACTCGACAGAGACCACGCATGAGCGCATCGAGCAACGGGTCGCAGAGATCCTTGATCGCCACGGAGTCAACTATGAGATCGAGTGGACACTCTCGGGAAAACCATTTTTGACTGCAGCGGGAGAACTGGTCGAGGCTGCACAAACAGCGATTCTTGAGATTGCCGGATACGACAGCGAACTCTCCACCTCCGGCGGCACCTCCGACGGACGCTTTATTGCCCCTACCGGCGCCCAGGTACTGGAACTCGGCCCCCTGAACAAAACCATTCACCAGGTCGATGAATGCGTTGCCGTTGAAGATCTGGATCTGTTGAGCAGCATCTATCAGCGCATGCTCGAAGAGTTGCTGACTACCTGATGATGATCCCCTCTCCCCGGGGAGAGGGTTAGGGTGAGGGGTTTTAAGGCCAGGGCGGCCACCCCATTCGCTTGCCACCGACAAGATGCAGGTGGATATGAAACACGGTTTGCCCGGCATCCGCATTGCAGTTCATCACTGCCCGGTAACCCCGATCTGCAAGGCCTTCGCCGGCTGCAATCTCCCTTGCAGCAATGTACATCTCGCCGATAACCGCTGAATTATCTGCATCGATCTCGTTGAGAGTTGCTATATGCCGGCGAGGGATCACCAGCACATGTGTCGGCGCCTGTGGATTCAGATCCCGAAAAGCCACCACAGCGTTACTCTCATAGAGAAATTCTGTATTGAAATCACCATTTGCAATCTTGCAAAAGAGACACTCATCCGCCATTTCAGTTACTCCTTAGTCAATTTCCCGGCGACCGGATATCGCATGCGAGAGGGTGCCGCCATCCAGATACTCCAGCTCGCCACCCAGTGGCACCCCGTGTGCAATACGCGTCGTACGCACGTTGTGACGCACTGCCAATTCACTGATGTAGTGAGCTGTCGCTTCACCCTCGACCGTCGGATTTGTCGCCAGAATAACCTCGGCAACCTCCCCTTCAGCAAGTCGCTGCTGCAACTCCTGCATACCGATTTCGGAAGGACCCAGCCCGTCGAGCGGCGACAGGCGGCCATGCAGTACAAAGAAAAAACCGCAATAATCGGTTGACTGCTCGATCGCCTCAAGCTCCCCGGGAGTTTCAACCACGCACAACAGTGTATTGTCACGCCGCTGGCTGCTGCAGATCGAGCAGGTTTGCAGCTCGGTGAGGGTGCGGCAGCGACTGCATCGGCCGATTTCCTGCATCGCCTGCTGCAATAGCTCAGCGAGGCATTTGCCACCGTCACGATCGCGTTCCAGAAGATAAAAAGCCATGCGCTGGGCGGATTTTGGCCCGACTCCGGGCAAACAGCAGAGCGCATCGATGAGATTTTTCAGCAAGCCCTGCGCCATCAGAAGGGCAGCTTGAATCCCGGCGGCAAATTCAACCCTGAAGTCAGACCGGACATACTCTGCTCCGCCATCTCTGCAACACGATGCACAGCATCATTGAAAGCAGCAGCGACCAGATCTTCCAGCATATCCTTGTCATCACCAACAAGGGAATCATCGATCTCTATGCGCCGCACCTCATGCTTGCCATTCATGGTCACCTTCACCATGCCGCCGCCTGATTCACCGCTCACCACTTCATTGGCAAGCTGCTGCTGCGCTTTCTGCATATCTTCCTGCATCTTCTGCGCCTGCTTCATCATGTTGCCGAGTCCGCCTTTTATCATACTAATTACCTTTACTCTCTGGATTAATCTGCTATTTCATCGTAGGGCGTCAATTAAGTCGTTGTCCAAAAATAACTTCCCGATCCTGCTTACCCTGTTGTCCGTCTTCTGCGTACCAGCAAGAGTTACATAACGCTGCTATGCGCCCCTTGCTGCGCCTTGAAGACGAACAACATTGCTGCGCGATATCGGGAAGTTATTTATGGACAACTCCTAAGAGAAACGCATTGCGCCGCATGTCAGCCTAAACCGGCTTGACCGTCTCTTCGAGCAGTGTTGCACCCAACTGCTGCTGAGCAGCTTTGACGAGCGGATCCTGCGCCATCTGTGCGCGGGCATCCACAATTTTTTGCTCATCCACCAGCGCCTGCTGCTGTGCAGGCGTATCGCTTCCGGGTTCACCAATCTCGATTTCCAACTGCAGTGAGGTGTTCAAATGCTTGCGCACAGCTTGCAGCAGGCGTTTTTCAGACATTTCACTCTTCAGCGCCTGGTGATTCTGCTGCAGTGTCAAACACAGACGCTTGTCATCGAGACTTTTTAATGAGCAGTTTACCGCCAGTTGACGGCTCACCCCTCCCAGATCAAGTTGTGCAACAATCGCGGACCAGTCATCTGAGGCTGGAGTTAAAGTTCCAGCATTTGCTGCAGTTGCAGAGGTCGTTGATGATGTTTGTGCCGGTTGTGCCTGCGAAACTGACGCCTGCCGGCCTGAAGCATACCCGGGAGATGCCTGATGAATATTCTGATTGGCAGGAGCGGATGCTGTCTGGGCAGAGACGCTACCGGCACCGGGATGCTGCTGCGTTTTACTCTTCACTGCTGCCTGCTGAGGTTTGCCCCCTCCTGCATCGGGTCGAAAAGCCAACATGCGCAGCAGCACCATTTCGAAGCCGCTACGCAGATCCGGCGCATGAATCATATCGCGTTTACCGGTGACTCCTATCTGATAATAGAGCTGTACATCTTCAGGCTGCAGAGTGTTTGCCAATTGTGTCAGGCTGGAGGCATCAGCCTCCTCCCTCTCCACACCGGGCAAGGCCAGCTCGATAGCAATACGATGCAAAATACGCAGCATTTCATCCAGCACCGAGAGAAAATCCGGGGCGCGTTCGGCGACTTCAGCAATGCGCTGCATCATCAAGGCTCCGTCACCGCTACTGACTGCTTCCAGCAACCCATAGACATAATCACGTGAAACCGTCCCCAACATCATCTGCACGCGTGACTCGCGTACCTCACCGGCGCCAAAGGCGATCGCCTGATCCATCAGGCTCAGCCCGTCACGCATACTGCCATCAGCACCCGAAGCGAGCAGCGCCAGCGCCTGCTGATCAAAATCAATTTTTTCAGAAGTTAGAATATGCTGCAGCTGGCCAGCAATCTGATCATGCGTCAAACGCTTCAAACCAAACTGCAGGCAGCGCGACAGAACTGTCATGGGTAATTTTTGAGGATCAGTCGTGGCCAACAGGAACTTGACGTGTGGAGGCGGCTCCTCGAGTGTCTTCAGCAGTGCATTGAAGCTTCCTGCAGAAAACATGTGCACCTCGTCGATCAGGTACACCTTGTAGCGTCCCCGCACTGGAGCATAGGGGACATTCTCAAGCAGCTCACGCGTCTGGTCAACCTTGGTGCGCGAAGCTGCATCGACCTCCAGCAGATCAATAAAACGCCCCTGGTCGATCTCCTCGCAGGAGTTGCATTCACCGCAGGGTTTCGAGGAGATCCCCTCTTCACAGTTCAGTGCCTTGGCAAAAATCCGCGCCAGGGTGGTTTTACCGACACCGCGGGTGCCGGTAAAGAGATAGGCATGATGCAGACGATCATTGTCCAGCGCATTGGAAAGCGCCTGTACAACATGCTGCTGCCCCACCAGCTCATCAAAGCTGTGAGGCCGCCACTTTCGCGCCAGCACCTCGTAAGACATATCTAATAAACGTATCTGAAACAGATGATCAGCAGCCGCAGTACCGGGAAGCACTGCGCGCATGAGCTGAAACCTGCGGCTTAAAAGCCTGAAATTAGGAGGTGACCCGCACCAGCCACACCCCGGCACACGAATCAACTGCTGCGGCTGCTCCCTTCCAGGCCTGACCGGGTTCACAATCTATCGTTGCGAGGGGACCCATGCGTGTCACCATTAGCTCGTCATTATATCGAATTTCACAGATTGTGCCGTTAATTTTCTGCTCAGAATTCAATTGCGTTCAAAACGGACTTTCTATACAATCCCGCCCTTGTGGAGAAGTGTCCGAGTGGCTGAAGGAGCACGCCTGGAAAGTGTGTATACGGCAACGTATCGAGGGTTCGAATCCCTCCTTCTCCGCCAGACAAAATATTCCAGATTGATGCCATTATCTGAATCGATTTAGAGAACAGAAGCCTGGGAGCGGAGGGATGAGAACCCGATAGAGGGTTTGATCAAATCGCCTGGAGCGATTTGAACGCGCGTAGCGCGACCCGCAGGGCGAAGGGCAGGACGCCCGAAGTAATCCCTCCTTCTCCGCCAGACGTTGAGTCACAGCAAGGCTTTCAGCCAGATATACCACCTTCCGTACAACCTTCTATTCCTGCTACACTGACCCTTTCAATTCAGCAGGGTCAACAGCACCTGGCTCCGGTCAATCCCCGAAGAGATTTACCGCATTGGTTTTTGGTTGCCATGTTACGAGCACAGGCAATATCTCCGAGGGCGGCACTGATTACCGCGCCATCTCCCTCATCCTCATCGATGCAAGCCTCAAGGTAGAGGTTCATATCCTCTTCGGAATCGAGATAATCTGCGGCATCCCAGGGGGGTAAATGTGTCAACTTTCATGATTCAAACAACAGGCTGAATTCCTGCCAGTACCTTTTTCATCTTCGCCTTTGCCAAGGCAACGTCCAGTCCTACCTGCAAACGCAACCACCAGCCATCAGAAAGTCCGAATAGTTTGCACAACCGCAGATCAGTATCAACTGTGACAGCGCGTTTACCGGCGATGATCTCCCCGACGCGGGTTTGATCGACCCCCAGTTCTTTCGCCAGTTTATATTTCGACCAGCCGAGGGGTACCATAAACTCTTCAGTCAACATTTCACCCACCGTGACCCCGGGCATAATCTGGCCGTCGGAGACATCGGAGAAGTCGATTTTATCCAGGTCTTCAATTTTAATCGTCATGGTTTTCCTCTCAATGGTAGTCTCTGATTTCAACTTCAAAAGCATTGCCGTCTCGCCATTCAAAACAGAGTCGCCATTGCTGGTTGATGCGGACGCTGTACAGACTGCCGAGTTTGCCCGAGAGACGTTCCAGACGGTTCCCCGGGGGATTGCGCATATCCTCTATGTCCGTTGCCGTATCAAGCTGTTTCAACTTCCGATACGCAACCTGTTGGAGGTCATTCGAGAACCTGCGCACATGGGTTTTCTTGTACACTGCCGCTGTCTTTTTATCGGCAAAAGTTTTGATTGGCATGGATGAATACTAGCGCGATGCAATAGTATTGCAAAGGAATATTTACTTTGAGACTCACCCGTGTTTGAGTCACCTCTGCTACACTTGACGCATCCAACTCAATGGCTGTCATTCACTGCAACCTCAGAATCTGCTCAAACCACTGATTCAGAAATTGGCTGTAGTTGCTCCACGGTCATCCAAATATCTTCACACATCACCGGAAAAATAAAGCTGCAGAGCGAAGCGGCGCACCTTTATTTTGTCCGAGGGTATGTGACTGTTAACTGCCGGTTGCCAGCATGCTATTTGATCTGCTCCAGTTGCGGCAGAACATATTCACCGGAGAGGATGGCGTCATTTGGCTGATACATCCGAAGAATCACATAGAAGTTGCCCTTTGGTGCAGGTAGCCAGTTGGAGGCAAATTTGCTTTCGGGCTTTGTATGCTGGATGGGAATTTCAAATGAACCATTCTCGTCCACTTTTAGACCACCTGTATCGGTTCCCGCCTTGTATCGGTTAATTTCATTATCAGCAACAAACTCAGCCCCGGAAATAGTCTGTAGAATTTAGTCAGCATGGTCACCTCGGTTTGATAAATTATTTGTTGTGACGTAAAAAACGATATGCCTCGTTGATCTGCTTGGATTTGCGATCCGCCAGTTCGCGGATCTCAATTCCCAGCAGTGAGACCTTATCGGGATGATACTGCCCCATTTTCGCTTTATAGGCTTTTCTGATTGTCGACTGGTCTGGATCCCCCTCGATCCCCAATATCTTGAATGCCTCTGCAGAGGTCGCTATTTCATTCAAATCACTCTCAGGATAGCCGGCGCCACCCTGCGAATAGACGGTCAAATTACCATATTCATCGACTTTCAATACAAAACGGTGTTGGCACAGCGGGCATTTTCCAACTCCTGCAGGCGGGGGAAAGGCGACCCTGATTTTCGTGCGGCAACTGGCGCACTGTATGATTCTGAATCGATTGCTATTCAATGCAAATCCCTGTTGATGAAATCCATTCCCCGGATAAAAGACACGTGATTTTGGAATACCTACGACGATCATGAAGAGCACTTGCAGCACAGGCATCAAAGCCAACAGAGATTGTGGAATGCCAACATTGATCATGAAAATGATCATCAGCATCGGTATCAGCGAGATCAGAACCAGCCAGGGAGACCAGCCTATATCACGGCAGCGCCTGATCTGCAGCGCAACAATGGAGAACAGGGGTATCAATGTCAGCTCGCCTGCTCGCAGTGCGATAAGTAACCATAAAAGCAGCAACACTCCCAGCAGCACCAACCAGTATAACTTGCGGTCGATGCGTCCCTTAAAGGAGAACAGCAGTGAGAGTATGCTCATCATGTGGCGACGGGAGTGACTTCGCTCAATTGATCAAATAATGCGTCATACTACACCAATGACAGCCGTGCAGGGTGTAATAAGCGCCGCCTGTTACACCTGAAAATTGTCGATTGATTGCATTTAAACCAGCCTGTAGAGGCTCTTTTTTTAAATCAACAGACATGATTGAGCAATGACCTGCTATAGTTCCTCGCATGACAACTGAAATCAAGAATTTAAGCCCCCAGGAAGCCTGGGATCTGCTGCAAAATGATCCGCGTGCTGTGCTTGTCGATGTACGTTCATCAATGGAATTTCTGTTCGTAGGCCATCCTACCGGTGCGGTGCATGTTCCCTGGATCGATGAACCCGACTGGGACATCAATCCTGACTTTGTGCCGGATATCAGAAAACTGATGCTTGGCGGCGCTGAAGCCGGCAGTAAAAGCGGTGCCGCACCAGTCATCCTGGTCTGCCGCAGCGGTAAACGCTCGCTGGTGGCCGGAGTCAAGCTGAAGCAGGCCGGACTGGATAATATCTTTCATATCGGCGAAGGATTCGAAGGAGAACGCGACGAGGAGCACCATCGCAGCACCACCGGTGGCTGGCGTTTTCATGGACTGCCGTGGGAGCAGTGTTAAGGAAGAATCCCCTCACCCTAACCCTCTCCCGGAGGGAGAGGGGATCAGAACCAACATATCACAGCGTGAGTCGTTGCTGTTAACCGGTGGAATATACCGCAGAACTTCCACTACTGATTTTGATCGGCGTCATCGCCGGTTTTATCGATGCCATTGCCGGTGGCGGCGGCCTCGTCTCGCTACCGGCCCTGTTATGGGCAGGCCTGCCGCCCGTCGAGGCGCTCGCCACCAATAAATTGCAGGGCACGGCCGGAACCTTTACGGCAACGCTCAATTACATACGCCACGGACTCATCAAACCGCGTCAACTGCTGCTCGCGGTTGTGTGCACGGCACTCGGAGCGGCTGCCGGCGCCATGCTGGTACAGCAATTTTCGAATGATCTTCTTTCACAAGTCATCCCCTGGCTGCTCATCTGCTTCGCGCTCTACTTTCTGTTCTCACCGCGCATGGATGGCAGTCAGCACCCGCAGCGTATCAAGCTGCTGCCCTTCTCGGTAATCATTGGTTTCAGCGTAGGATTCTATGACGGCTTCTTCGGACCGGGCGCCGGCTCTTTTTTCACAGTGGCGTTTGTATTGCTGCTCGGCTATTCACTTCCCGAGGCAATTGGAGGGACAAAACTGCTGAACTTCACCAGCAACCTGGTGGCGCTGCTGGTGTTTCTGCTGAGTGGAAAGATTGTGTGGGTCGTCGGTCTCGGTATGGGCGTCGGGCAGATGATCGGCGCCTATACAGGCTCTCACCTGGCAGTACGCCATGGAGCGCGTCTGATACGGCCACTTCTGGTGGTGGTATCGATTGGCGTCTCCATCAAGTTGTTGATGTAGATTCTCTCAACCTGGATTCTCCCCCTCACCCTAACCCTCTCCTCAGGGAGAGGGGATACGATTCTTAAAACCTAAAACCTAAAACCTATCTATATTCCCGCAGATACCACAACTCAAAACCGCGTTTGAGCCAGTGAAACAGGCGGGACGAGGGCAGCATCAGGGTGCGCTTCTCATTTCTCGCAATCAGCATACCGCGGTCACGGCTGTCGACGATGCACACCAGTTCAACCTTGAAAGTTGCATCTGCAGCCTCACCCTGCATTTCAGCGAGCAGGTTTTTAGAAGCTGCTGCTGCCTGCAGATCCGCCATGTGCGCCTGCTTCGGCATCCAGTCGGGGCCGGGAAAGCTGCCTGAATCACCTGCCACATAAACCTGCTGCATGCCTTCAACCTTGCAGTGCCTGTCGGCGCGGATCAGGCCGCCGTTCGAGCGCGGCAGCTCACTATTGTCGAACCATTTATTGCCGGTCATGCCCGGCATGAAAAGAATCAGGTCTGCATCAAACTCTCCACCCTCTGTCACCACCCTGTTCGCCTCGAAGCTTTTCATCTTGTGACCAAGGTGGGTGGAGATATCCCGCCTGTTCATCTCTTTGAGCAGTGCGCTGACAGCCTTGGGGCCAAGACGGTTGCCGGGATTCGCCGCAGGACTGAAAAACACCAGCTTGAATTTATGGCGTCGTTTTTCAAGGCGCAACTGCGTGTCGATACCAAACAGGAACTCGAACATCGGCCCGCCGCGCATGGCGCTCGGCTCTTTGGGGTTGCCGCTGAAACCGATCGCGATGACACCACCTCGCATCTCCTTGAGGCGGTCACGAATTTTCTCTGCAGCAGTGATCCCTTCACAAGGGGTGATGACATGCTCGATCCCGGGCAGTTTCTTGATGAAACGGCCGCCCGTAGCGATAATCAGACCATCATTCTCGACTTCACCCCGGTCTGTTTCGACCACGCGGCCAGCATCACGCAATCCCGTCACTCTGGCCTTGAAAAAATGCACACGATTGCGTTTGAAATAGTTGTCCAGCGGCACCACCAGGTCACTGCGCTCGCGCAGACCCGCAGGAATCCAGATGATGCCCGGCAGATAGTGAAGCTCTGCACGCGGGGCGATCAGCGTGATTTCCAGGCTTGCGTCCTGCGCACGCAGTTTGCGCACTGCCGTGAGTGCCGCAAAACCTGCTCCAATGATGGTTATTTTTGACATGGTATTTTCTCGTTTATTTATATTTATTTCTCGTTCCCACGCTCCTGCGTGGGAACCAGATCAACCTAAAACTTAAAACCTAAAACCTAAAACCTCCCTTCAAGTCGCCCGCATCGCCTTGATGACATCGGGACTCTGGTTGAGTTTATCCAGCAGACCCTGCAGCTGGCTGACATCACTGATTTCAACCGTGAAACGCATCACTGCCTGATGTTTTTTGGGATTCGTATGTGTTCTCACCGTGGTGATATCGACCTCTTCATTCGAGAAGATCGCGGAAATATCACGGAATAATCCCTTGCGATCGAGTGCAATCACACGGATATCAACCTTGAACTCACCACTGTCACTCTCATCAGACTCCCACTCTACATCGATCAGGCGCTGCTGCTCCTCTTCACTCATGTGCTGCACCACGGAACAATCCCTGCGGTGTATGGTAATGCCCCGCCCCCTGGTGATGTATCCAGTGACATCATCACCCGGCACAGGCTTGCAGCACTGTCCCAGTTGCGTCAGAAGATCATCAACACCCTGCACGATCAACTGAGGCGCCTTGCCCGGCTGCTGTTTACGACGCGGTTTTGGCGCTGGTTTAGCCGAGTCCTGCTGTTGGCGAAGTTCCCAGCTTGCCACCTGCACCGGTGAAATATCTCCGCGGCCGATGGCGGCATAAAGAGCTTCGTCACTCTTCATATTGAAGTGCCGTGCAATCTTTGAGAGGTTGGCCCTGGCGGCGCCGAGGCGCATTGTTTCCCGCTCCAGGCTCTCCTTGCCAGCCTCGACATGGGTGTCATAATCCTGTTGGCGAAACCATTGACGGATGCGGCCACGTGCTCGTGATGAGCGGACATAGCCCAGGCGGGAGCTCATCCAGTCCCGTGATGGGCGCTCCTGCCTGGCGGTCATGATCTCGACTGTCTGGCCGTTTTGCAATGGCTGCGTCAACTGAGTAATTCTGCCATCCACTTTCGCTCCACGGCAGCGGTGTCCGACGCTGGTATGGATCGCGTAGGCAAAATCAATCGGTGTCGCGCCATACCCCAGCTCGATGACCTTTCCCTGTGGAGTGAGTACATAGATATGCTGCTGCTCATCGTCACTCTGCAGCTGCGACTGCTCATCGATATCATCACGCTGCTCCAGCCATTGACGCATCCATTCGATGCGCTGTTCAAGACCCCGGTTTTCACCGCGCTGTTCCTTGTAGCGCCAGTGCGCCGCAACACCACGCTCGGCATGTTCATGCATATCATGTGTGCGAATCTGGATCTCCAGCGGCCGCTCATCATCGCCGATCACAACCGTATGAATCGACTGGTAGAGGTTTGCCTTGGGAGTCGCAATATAGTCATCGAACTCCTGTGGAATATGCCGCCACAATCCATGAACGATACCAAGTGCGCTGTAGCATTCAGTGATCGAATCGACCAGTACACGCACGGCGCGGACATCGAAGATGTGCGAAAAATCCATATCCTTGCGCTGCATCTTTCTCCAGATACTGTAGATATGCTTGGGCCTGCCGCTCATCTGCGCATGGATGCCCTGCTCTTCAAAAACAGTGTCAAGTTTTTTGATCACACTCTTGATAGAGGCCAGGCGCTCGTCACGCCGCTCTTCCAGGCGGATCGCAATCTCCCGGTATTGGCCGGGATGCAGGTAGCGCAACGAGAGATCCTCGAGTTCCCACTTGATCTGCCAGATACCGAGGCGGTTGGCAAGCGGCGCAAAAATATCGAGTGTATTGCGGCTGAATCTATGCTGGTTTGACTCCGAGAAGGACTCCTGGCGGCGCATCAGATGCACGCGCTCTGCAAGCATGATCATGATGACCCGCACATCACTGGAAAGGCCCAGCAGCAGGCGGCGCAAGTTTTCGGAGTGCGCCTCGCCCTTCTCTTCAAGATCTGACAACACACCCGGTGTCAGCTGGTGGATCTTGTCGAGAGATTGAATGCAATGCGCGACCGTCTCCCCATAGCGCTGCAGCAGAGCAGCATGATCGAAGATGTTAGCAGACAGGGTGCGGTGAAGTATCGCTGCTATGAGTGTGCTGTCATCCGGATCGAACTGCGCGAGAATATCTGCGACATGCAGAACATAGAGCGCCAGCTGCTGACCACTGCGCTCCTCCTGTTCGGCAAACAGTCCGAGCACAGAGTGGGCCGCCTCGCTGAGTTTAGCGCGGATATCGGCATCTTCAGCCGGCGGCAATAACGCCAGCCATGCATCGATGGCATCATCGTCGAGATGCTCTTCAGGAAGTCTTTTTGATACAGAGACCATGGGGAGGTTTTAAGTTTTAGGTTTTAAGTTTTAGGAGAAAGGTTTTAAGTTGTTAGGTTTTAGGTTTTAGGTTTTATGTGCCGTGCTTCCCGGCAGGAATGTATTTTCGCGTACGAGATGTCACTGAATAACAAAAATCATGGTGCAATGCGCTTCGCTTATTGACACCCTACGGTTTTTTACCTAAAACATAAAACTTAAAACTTAATACCTACACTATCTCTACTCTATCGATTTTCTGGAATCCACGCGGTAGTTTGTGACCACGGCGGCCGCGTTCTCCTGCATAGGCATCGAGATCGGCATTTTTGAGATTGATATAGCGTTTGCCTGACCAGGCTCGCAGTACTGATCCCGCAGATACACAGGCCAGCGCCACAACGTACTCCTCTCTGGACGCCGCTTTTTTCGCCGGAATATTAATAATCTTGATGCCCTTTCCACGGCTCATTTGTGGAAGTTCGGAAACAGCAAAGACCAGCATGTGGCCATCACTGGTAATGGAAACCAGGCGGTCATCCTGCTGCATAATGCATGCGGGTTTTAGCACCCTGGCGTTCTTTGGAAGGCGCAGCGCCGCCTTGCCAGCCTTTTTATTCGCCAGCAGATGTTTCATCTGTACCTGGTAGCCATACCCTGCATCGGAAGCCATCAGGTACCACTGCTCCTCATCGCCGCCGAGAACGGCTACAAAGGTCGCACCCGCAGGAGGTGACAGCCGGCCTGTCAGCGGCTCTCCCTGACCGCGTGCCGAGGGCAGCGTATGTGCAAATATCGAATAGCTGCGGCCGCAGGAGTCAAGAAACACCGCCGGCTGGTTACTGCGCATTCTGACGCTGTCAAGATGACTGTCTCCGGCCTTATAGTTCAATCCGGTCGCATCGATATCATGCCCCCTGGCAGAACGCACCCAGCCCTTCTCAGACAACACCACAGTCACGGCTTCACTCGGCGCCAGATCGGTTTCACGCAGCGCCTCGGCGGCATCACGCACGACAATCTGTGAGCGGCGCTCATCACCATACTCTTCGGCGTCAGCCAGAATCTCCTTGCGAATCAGGGTTTTCATACGCTGCTTCGAACCCAACAGCAACTCCAGCTTGTCACGCTCAGCCGCCAGCTCCTGCTGCTCGGCGCGAATCTTCATCTCCTCGAGTCTGGCCAGCTGGCGCAAACGGGTATCGAGAACATAATTCGCCTGCAGTTCTGTCAGCTCAAAGCGCTGCATGAGCGCCGCTTTGGGATGCTCTTCGGTACGGATGATATGAATCACTTCATCAATATTCAGAAAAGCGATCAATAACCCATCCAGCAGATGCAGGCGCTGTTTGACTTTCGCAAGGCGGTATTCGAGGCGTCTACGCACCGTCTCAAAACGGAATTCAAGCCACTCCTTGAGCATCATGCGCAGGTTTTTTACCTGTGGACGGCCATTGGTTCCGATCACATTCATGTTGACGCGATAGGTGCGTTCCAGATCCGTGCTGGCAAACAGATGCGACATCATACGCTCGATATCGACCCGGTTGGAGCGCGGCACTATCACCATTCTGGAGGGTGTTTCGTGATCGGACTCATCGCGCAGATCCTCGACCCACGGCAGTTTTTTGGCGCGCATCTGCTGCGCAATTTGCTCCAGTACTTTCGAGCCGGAGACCTGGTACGGAAGTGCAGTTACCACCACCTCGCCATGTTCGACTTCCCAGCGTGCACGCATGCGCACACTGCCATGACCGGTCGCATAGATCTTCAGCAGATCGGATGGCGGAGAGATGATCTCCGCCTCGGTGGGATAATCGGGCGCGGGAATAAATTCATGCAGCTCCTCGAGCGTTGCTTTGGGATGTTCGATCAGGTGAATACAGGCTGCAGCAACTTCTCGCAGGTTGTGCGGCGGAATATCCGTCGCCATACCGACAGCAATACCGGAGCCACCGTTGAGCAGTACATTCGGCAGCCGCGCCGGCAGCACCACCGGCTCATCCAGAGTGCCGTCAAAATTGGGCTGCCAGTCGACAGTGCCCTGCCCCAGCTCCTGCAGCAGCAATTTTGAGTATGGCGCCATGCGCGCCTCGGTATAGCGCATCGCGGCAAAGGATTTGGGGTCATCCGGACTTCCCCAGTTGCCCTGCCCCTGGATCAGCGGATAGCGATAGGAGAATGGCTGCGCCATCAGCACCATTGCTTCGTAGCAGGCGCTGTCGCCATGCGGATGGAACTTGCCGAGCACATCACCGACGGTGCGCGCCGACTTCTTGAATTTTGCAGTTGCCGACAGTCCCAGTTCAGACATGGCGTAGACGATACGCCGCTGCACCGGCTTGAGTCCGTCTCCGATATTGGGCAGGGCGCGGTCAAGAATGACGTACATGGAGTAATCCAGATACGCCTTCTCGGTAAAATCGCGCATCGCCATGCGCTCGATGCCCTCGGTTGTAAAATTTTGTGTAGTTTCCATTGACTCGGGGGGAGTGATAAATCTGCTACAGAAGCTTATCAGTGCTGCAGCAGAAAGAGAAAGGGATATTCGTTCACATGCTCTGTTTTATGCAATGAATGTGTGAATAGTAATTTCTCAATAAGACCATGCATTGATTGAGCCTGTGCACGGGGTTATTGAGATGTTACTGTGAATAGAGATAATACCTCAATAATTTCGTGTAAACGCTGTCATTGCGAGGGAGCCTAAGCGACCGTGGCAATCTCAGGCAGATTGCCGCGTTGCTTCGCTCCTCGCAATGACAGACTTCATGTGTTTTCCACAAGTTGTTACTGCACGGTGCTATTGAGATGTTTCGCATAGAGAATCTGAGAAGTTGATTCTGCTGCAAAAACAGGAAATATTCACGAAGCAATCGCACCGGCAATCACTGCCTGCCCTAATGACAGCCCGCCATCATTGGCCGGTGTTGCAACTGGCGAAAGCACACTCAGGCCCTGGCCACGCAGCAACAGGGTGCTCTGCTCCAACAGAAGACGATTTTGAAAGACGCCGCCGCTGAGCACCACCCGGTGTAATTCATGCTGTGCACACAATCGCCCTGCTGTCGTGGCGACAGCGGATGCCACTGCATGATGGAAACGCGCTGCAATAATGCCCTGTTCCACCCCGTTACCGAGATCCTCCAGCAAGGCTGACCACAGGGGCTCCCAGCTGAGGACGCCATGCTGCAGTTCAAAACCGTAAGCATCATCCGACTGCTGAGCGAAATGCCCAGCTGCCAGCGCCTCGAGTGCAATGGCCGCCTCACCCTCGAAAGCTGCCGTGTCACGGCATACCCCGACTGCAGCCGCCACTGCATCAAACAGGCGTCCGGCTGACGAAGCCGGTGGAGAGTTGAGACCTTTTTGCGCCATGGTGTGTAAAGTATCGAGGGGCTTGCTGTTGAGAAAGCGCACGATATCCAGATGCGCATACTGCCTATTGACCTGCTCCCATCCCGGCGTGTTGAGCAGATGGGCAAAGGTGTTGCGCCAGGGTTCACGCATGGCTTGTGCTCCACCCAACATCGGCACGGGCTGAAAATGCGCGGCTCGCTCGAATTCCAGGTAATCGGCAATGAGGAACTCCCCGCCCCAGATGGCGCCGTCATCGCCAAAGCCCAATCCGTCCAGCGCCACCCCCAGCACTTTTCCACTCTCTATTGTCAGCCCGTGCTCCGCCATGCAGGCGGCGATGTGGGCGTGATGATGCTGCACCTCGATCAGTTGCAAACCCTCTTCGGCCGCCATGGTTCGCCCCAGCTGCGTGGAGAGATAGCCCGGATGTCTGTCAACAACGATGATATCGGGGTGAAAATCGAACAACTGCCGATAGAGCTGCAGATTGTGACGGTAATCCCGGTAGGTGGAGGCATCTTCCAGATCACCCATGTGCTGCGAGAGAATCGCCCTGCCCTGTTTCAACAGGCAGAAGGTGTTCTTCAGTTCAGCCCCCATGGCGAGGATATTCGTAGCAGCAGAAAATTCTTTAGGCAGCAGTATCGGTTGGGGTGCATAGCCGCGCGCACGGCGTAGAAAACGCGGCTTGCCAGCGGCCAGCTGCAGCACCGAATCGTCGAGGCGGTTGACGATGTCGCGATCATGCAGCAGATAGTAATCGGCGATCTGATCCAGCCGCCGGTGTGCATCCCGGTTGTCAATGCTCTGTGGTTCGTCACTGCGATTGCCCGAGGTCAGCACCATAGGACGTGTCAGACCCTGCATCAGCAGATGATGCAGAGGTGTGTACGGCAGCATAAAGCCAAGGTTGTTTTGCCCTGGCGCCACACTGGCGGCAAGCGACTCCCCGGCAGCATGCAACACCACGATGGGCGCCGCCTTATCACTCAGCAACGCCCGCCCGGCATCACTCACCCTGGCAAAGGATTTGACCATATCGATGTCACGCGCCATCAGGGCCAGCGCCTTGCGATAGCGATGCTTGCGCCGGCGCAGTCTGCTGACTGTCTCCTGGTTGCCCGCATCGCAGGCCAGGTGAATGCCGCCGATTCCCTTGATCGCCACGATGGAGCCCTCACGGATGAGACGTGCAGCAGTCTCGATCGCATCACAACCCTGGTCCGCTTTCAATCGCTTGCCATCATTATCCTCCAGCCACACCCGTGGTCCGCACTCTGCGCATGCATTTGGCTGGGCATGAAATCGGCGGTTAGCTGGATCATCATATTCAGCCTGACATTGCGCGCACATCGGAAACGATGCCATGCTGGTATTGGCGCGGTCATAGGGAATGGCCGAGACAATCGACAGCCTGGGACCGCAGTGGGTGCAGTTGCTAAAGGGGTAGCGGTAACGGCGGTTGGAAGGATCCAGCACCTCGGCAAGGCATTCGGGGCAGGTGGCTGCATCCGCCGCCACAGCGGTGTTTACCTCGCCCTCCCGGCTGACGCTAATGTGAAAACCCTGTGGAGCCTCTTCACTGGCGTGCAGTGGCGTGCGCAGGATCTCTTCAATGCGCGACAGGGGTGGTTGTTCGGCACGCAGTCGCCGCACGAAGTCATCCAGAGACGAGCAGCTCCCCCAGAGATGAATCAATACACCTTCGGCATCGTTGCACACCCGGCCGGCAAGACCGCTCGCGTTGGCCAATCGCCACACCGTCGGGCGAAATCCGACACCCTGCACGATTCCGGTGACCCGGATGCGTTCTCCGCTCATCAATGCACCGACCCATTCAATAATGCCTGCACGAATGCTGCTGACATAGTTATGACACTCTTTGCAGCTGTTCAGCAGTGCAGCGATGCCTGGCAATGGTCAACGGCGTGCGTGACTCAACAAATCCTTGGCAGTTGCTCGCCGGCCAGCCAGTCGACTACGCGGCTGCCGCCAAAGCAGGTCTCCATCTGCACGAAGCCATGCGCATCCTCGACCACTTCACCAATGATCGCCGCCTGTTTGCCTAATGGATGCGCCCGCATCACTTCGAGGGTGCGTTTCGCATCCTGCTGCGCACAGATGCAGATCAGCTTGCCCTCGTTGGCGACGTACAGCGGATCCAGTCCCAGCAGTTCGCAGGCCGCAGTAACGGCGGGATGAATTGGGATAGCGGCCTCATTTAAATTCATACCGACACCTGATTGCTGCGCCAGTTCATTGAGAGTCGTAGCAAGACCGCCACGGGTTGGGTCGCGCAGACAGTGAATTCCAGGCACAGCAGCAACCATGTCAGCCACCAGTGTATGCAGTGCAGCGGAATCCGATTCAATAGTGGTCTCGAATTGCAGATTTTCACGGCTCGACATGATGGCGACGCCATGATCACCCATGCTTCCATTGACAAGAATGGCATCACCCGGTTGCGCCAGCTCACCGGAGATGGTGACACCGGTCGGCACCATGCCGACTCCGGTGGTGGTAATAAAAACACCATCACCCTTGCCCTTCTCCACGACCTTGGTATCTCCGGTCACTACCGGTACGCCGGCATCTTTTGCAGCCTTGCCCATGCTGATGACGATGCGCTCCAGGTCTGCCAGCGGAAACCCCTCCTCGAGGATGAAGCCAGCGCAGAGATACAGCGGCCGTGCGCCTGACATCGCCACATCATTGATGGTGCCATGCACAGACAATGAGCCGATATCACCACCGGGAAAAAACAGCGGGGCGATGACGTGGCCATCGGTGCTCATGACCATGCGCCCTGCCGGAACAGCAAAGGCCGCCTGGTCATTGGCCTGGCGCAGCAGTGCATTGTCAAGGTGTTTGAAGAACAGCTCTTCGATCAGCTGCGCCATGGCGCGGCCGCCGCTGCCATGGCTCATGTCGATCCTGCCGTCGCTTATCTTCAAACGCATCGGAAAACGTTTCACAGCTGTGCTCATACCACAGTACCCAGCTCTGTTTTGACGACTTGCGGCTCTATTTCGGGCTCTGGTTTTACTTCAGGCTGGCGAAAGCGACCGTAACTCCAGTAGGCGGCGCAGGCGCCCTCTGACGATACCATGCAGGATCCCATCGGATTTTCCGGGGTGCAGACTGTACCAAAGAGCTTGCAGTCGGTAGGTTTCCTGACGCCGCGTAAAATGCGCGGGCATTCACACCCCTTGACATCCGAAGCCTGGATGGCGGGTACGACAAAGCGCTTTTCTGCATCAAATTCAGCATAGGAATTTTTGATCTGCAAGCCGCTGTAGGGCACCAGTCCCAGGCCGCGCCATTCAAAGCTGCGCCGCAGCTCCATCACATCAGCCACCAGCGCCTGCGCCTTGAGGTTGCCCTGGCGTGAAACCACGCGAGTGTATTCATTTTCGACCAGGTGACGCCCCTCGTTGAGCTGGCGTATCAGCATCAGTGTAGATTGCATGATATCCAGGGGCTCGAAACCGGCGATCACCACCGGCTTTTGAAACTCCTCGGCAAAGAATTCGTAGGGCTGGCTGCCGATGATCGAACTGACATGGGAGGGGCCGAAAAAACCATCGATAGAGACCGAACCCATCTCGCGCAGCTCCGATGATTCCATAATATTCTGGATCGCGGCCGGCGTCAGCACATGGTTGCAAAAGACACTGAAGTTGTTCAAACCTTCCGTCTGCGCCTGTTTGATAGCGACAGCTGTGGGGGGGGTGGTGGTCTCAAAACCGATCGCAAAAAACACTACTTCGCGCTGCGGGTTGTCCCTGGCTATCTGCAGAGCATCCAGGGTCGAATAGACCATGCGCACATCGGCGCCCTCGGCCTTGACCTTGAGCAGGCTTCTGCGTTTACTGGCCGGCACACGCAGCATGTCGCCATAGGTGCAGAGGATGACATTTTTTTCCAGCGCCAACTGGATGGCATTGTCGATACGGCCGATGGGCAATACACATACGGGGCATCCCGGGCCGTGGACGAATTCCACATTTTCCGGCATCAGATCCTGCACGCCGTAACGAAAAATGGCATGCGTGTGGCCACCGCAAAACTCCATCAGCTTGTACTGCCGGTGTGGATCCACCTCTGCCTGAATGGCTGCGGACAATGTTTGCGCCAGATCGCGGCGGCGAAACTCCTCGACATACTTCATGACTGAGCCGCCTGCATCAGGCCGGCTTCGGCGAACACCTCCAGGGTGCGTTGCGCCTCTTCCGGACTGACCTTGTTCAGGGCATAACCGACATGGATCAGAAGATAGTCATCGATCTGTACATCATCCACCAGCGCAATAGAGACATCTTTCCTCACCTCACCCAATGCGACAGTGGCCATATCGGCCTGCGCATCGATGGAGACGACTTTTGCAGGTAGTGCAAGACACATGGTTTATACCTTTTAGGAATAGAGTTTTACCACGCTGCGGATCATCTCCCAATTGATGCCAGTAGCAGTGTGGTCCTGACCCACTGATACCACTCCTGCATGCCCTCACCCGTCGTTGCCGACAGCTGTATCACCTTGATGCCGGGATTCACACGGCGGGCATAGTCGATGCATTGATCGACATCGAACTGCAGGTATGGCAGCAGGTCGGTCTTGTTCAGCAGCATCAGATCAGCCGCGTGGAACATGTCCGGATATTTGATCGGCTTGTCTTCACCCTCGGTTACCGAGAGTATGACCACCTTGTGCGCCTCTCCCAGATCGAAGGCAGCCGGGCACACCAGGTTGCCGACATTTTCGATGAACAACACGCTGTCGTCATCCGGATCCAGGGTTTGAAGCGCATGGCCAATCATGTGAGCGTCGAGGTGGCAGCCTTTACCGGTATTGATTTGCAGCGCTTTTACACCGGTCTCACGGATGCGGTCTGCATCATTGGCAGTTTGCTGGTCGCCCTCGATGACCGACAGTTTCAATGCTGCTTTCAAATCGTCGATGGTGCGGGTCAGTAATGTGGTCTTGCCCGAGCCAGGACTCGAAACCAGATTCAGAGCCAATATGCCATGTTCACTAAACCAGCGGCGGTTTGCGCTGGCGTATGCGTTGTTCTTAGCGAGGATATCTTCCTCGATCTGAACCATGCGTGACTGGCTCAGGCCGGGAGCATGGGCATGCGCAGCGCCCTGACCGTAGTCATGCGTGTGCGCTCCGTGATGGTGTTCATGGTCCTGGTCATGCTCATGATGATGCCCGTGCTGGTGATCATGTTGATGATCATGACCTTCGATTCTGGTCTCACCCTCGCCACATCC
>JAYELV010000213.1:0-3158 GCA_034717755.1 Pseudomonadota bacterium
AAGCGCCTTATCCGGCCTACGATACTGTTAAGTCATATTGTCATTGCGAGCGGAGCGCGGTACTAATTTTGCCTGGAGCAAAATTGAACGCGCCTTGAGCGGCCCGAAGGGTAAATTACAGGGATGTAATTTATAATCTCAAGCAGATTGCCGCGGTCGCTTAGGCTCCCTCGCAATGACAGCATTCATACGGGGTTATTGAGAAGTTACCGTCGTTCACCGTCTCCAGCCGGTTTGGCCCGATCAGGGGAGGCAGAATAGGCGCGTTGAAGTGGCGCCAGTGAATGCCCAGGGAGTCCCTGGCGGGGGCGAATGACTTCATGATGAGGCGGGTGATGAAGTTATCGCCGGCTATGGGAATATCGTGTTCAAAGGCGTATTGATGGCCCATGCCGATGCTGTGCTTTCCCCGCAACCGTGCAGCCCAGGCGCTGACGGGCTCGTAGTCGGTCAGCACCAGGTCATAGTGGGAGAGGTCCAGGCTGCGGACATCCCTGATGAATGTCGTGAGGCTGTTGTTGGCGACTGTCTTGAAGTTGTGGATTTTACCGGCTTCGGTGACGTAGGTCAGGCCGCGGAGGCAGCGGTAGTCGCCGAAGGGCTCCATGTTGAAGAGTGATGTGACCCTGGGGCTTGCCATGACTGAGCATCCCTGTATGGAGACAGTCACAGTATCGGCAGCAAATATGAACGCCGGGTTACAAGTGGATGAATATTTGATGAACCCCGGTCAGCGTCAAGATGCGAACTTGAATACGAGGATCCGGTTGGCGTAGGCGCAAAGGCCGACTGCCCGTGTTCGGGTTGCCGGCCTTTGCGGTATGGTTATAGAAGATCAGCCGGCCACAATCACCAGCAGGATGCTGATAGCCAGGATGGCCGCTGTTTCGAGCAGCAGGCTGAAAAAATGGATTTTGGGCGGCTCGTAGAGAGCGCCTCTTGCAGTATCTACATTCATCATTCTCCCCTTTGTATTTATAGTGTGTATACAAAGAATATACCATGTATTGAAAAAGTGCAAGGTATTTACATATGCTATAATGCTATATCAGTTTCACAATGCTCAACCAGACAATGTCTTAAGAGCTGGTGGTGAAATACTTTGTCAAAATTATGCTCCAAGTCGAGAAAATAGAGAGACTTGAAACTGTGATCTACAGAGTGGAGTTCCCGCAATGTCCAAGACCAAGCTGCTCAATGTCCGCATAAGCCCGGAACTCAAAAAGAAGGCCAAAAAGCTTGCTGAAGCGGATGGACGCTCCCTCTCCAACTGGGTGACACAGTTGATTACCCGTGAAGTGGGGAAGTCTGAAAAGAGTGAAAAAGCTCAATAGCACCGTGCCTTCCTGATCGTCAACTGCACTTCAGACTCAATTTTCATGGCCGTTGCGTCATATTTCTGTCACATCAATCGATTATCCTAATCATCCTGGTACATTGATGCACAAATAACTATAAGCAGAGGCGCTGTCATAACGTCGTCATTCCGGCAGTCTTTTAGCCGGAATCCATGTGTATCGACCTGTATGTGGCTGATTCTGTGGATTCCGGCCTTCGCCGGAATGACGTGTTTTTAGAATCATTTCTGTTTATAGATATTTATGCACTGTTGTACTAGCTTTGACTCCATGACCATGGCCAAGTCCAAAATAAATCCTCGAAGCACAGCCGCCAGGGAGCAGGAGCTGAATATACAGACTGCATTGCAGAAACAGCGGGACAAGGAGGAGTTGAAGCCCTACCAGGCGGAACTGATCAAACTGCAGGCCCATCTCGAACGCACCGGCAGAAAGTTGATCATCCTCTTTGACGGCAGGGATGCATCCGGCAAGGGCGGCACCATCCGCCGGGTGACCCGCTATATGAACGAGAAACACTATAGGGTCATTGCCCTGGGAAGGCCCAGCCGCGCGCAGGTGACCGAGCTGCACATGAAACGTTATATCGAGCAGTTCCCCCGCGCCGGTGAGATCGCGCTGTTCGACCGCAGCTGGTACAATCGCGCCATGGTGGAGCCTGTCATGGGATTTTGCAGCAGCAGGCAGTATCGCCAGTTCATGGCGGAGGTCAGCAGTTACGAAAAAGCCTTTGTCTCCGATGGCAGCACTACGCTGCTGAAGCTCTACTTCTCGGTCTCCAAGCGAGAGCAAAATCGGCGTTTTGACCGCAGACAACATGATCCGCTGAGGGCCTGGAAGCTGAGCGAAGTTGACCTGCAGGCGCAGAATCTGTGGGGCGAATTCACGGAAAAGAAGTACCGCCTGCTGCAGAAAACCCATACAGAGGATGCCAAATGGTATGTCATCCGCTCGGATGACAAGCACCAGGCCAGATTGAATACCATGCGCCTGATCCTGAATGAATGTCGTTACATGGGTCGCGCGAGGTCGCTCGATTTCACGCCTGATCCGGATATCATCATCCCGGGCGACAGAGAGCTGCGGGTGATGCAGCAGCAGTATAAAAAGCACGGCAGGTTTATCTCCTGACGCCGGGGAGACAGCAGATAGAATCGGCCTGGCAGGGTTACGCTATGCCGGTGTATCATTGATAACAACACAGCAGACAGACTGAGAGGTGTAGAGATGTCGGTAAAAGGTATTTGGACCGCAGATATACTGGGGATACTCGGATGGGAAAGCATGGGGATCCTGGTTCTGGAGAAAACGCGCGCCATCAGTGGCGGCAATCATCACTATGCGGTAGGCTCTTATGAGGTCTCGGGAAAGAAGATCCGCATTTCACTCTCGGCCGAGTATTTTGGTAAACCTCGCACGCTCTTCGGCGCTGCGAACAAGAAGCTGGATGTCAAGTTCAAGGGCAAGATTGAAGATGGCGTGATCGAGGGAATCGCAACTACCGGGGACTCCTCGAACCATGAAATCCGCTTCAGGATGATACGCCGCTCCGGGATCCCCGCCTGTAAGGGATAAACCTCTTAACAGATTTTCGGCAGGGGGTTGTCTTCAAGCTCCTCGAGCATCCTGACGCCGCCGACCGGAGTCTGCAACAACACTTCAGCCGCTCCCTGCCCGACATCGCCTATGATGGCGGCATCTGCACCTGCGGGCTGCTGTCGCCAGGTTTGCAGCACTCTCTCCGCGGCATCGGCGCTGGCAAAGGCGACCACGCGCCCCTCGCAGGCCAGGTAGAGCGGG
>JAYELV010000214.1:0-3139 GCA_034717755.1 Pseudomonadota bacterium
AGCGCCCGCGCCTGATCAAATCGATATCGAGTTGATGCTGCCCGCCGGCCACGGCTGTTGTCGAAGCGGAAGATGCATTTGCTTCAGGTTCAGCAACACTCTGAGTTTCTGCAACCATCTTCTCAGCAGGAGCAACATTGGTTTCTGTCTCAGTGGTATCCGCGGTTGCAGGCGCCATTCCCAAAAGCGCATCCAGGCCGCGTCCCAGGCCTCGTCGTTTTGCAGTACTCATACAATAAAACTCATCTCTTAAATGTTGCCATGCCGCTTCAGAATTTCACCGGCAAGTACCGAATATGCTGCAGCACCCCGGGAAGACCTGTCATAGCGCATGACCGGCATACCATGACTCGGAGCCTCAGCGAGACGCACATTGCGCGGTATCACCGTGCGATAGACCTCGTCACCAAAATACTCAAGCAGTTGCGCCGAGA
Source organism: Pseudomonadota bacterium (assembly GCA_034717755.1). Taxonomy (GTDB): domain Bacteria; phylum Pseudomonadota; class Gammaproteobacteria; order Chromatiales; family Chromatiaceae; genus Sva-25. The sequence continues at coordinate 435 of JAYELV010000214.1, forward strand.
CATCCGCACCCAGGTTGTTACGTCGATCATGCATGGTTCGCAGATAACCATCAACTTTGAGCCCGGGGTTGCGACTGCTGCTGATCTGCTCGATTGTCTGCCTCAGGGCCGACACTCCCTCCAAAGCATAGTATTCAGTTTGCAGTGGAACCAGCACCCGGTCGGCTGCGACCAGCGCGTTCAGCGTCAGCATATTCAGCGATGGCGGACAATCGATCAGAATGTAGTCGTAGCGGCTGCGCGCAGAATCCAGAGTGGAATCCAGGCGTTTTTCACGCAATGAATCCTCCATCAACCCAACTTCCGCAGCCGTCAGATCTCCGTTTGCCGGCACCACATCGATACCGGCAACTTCCGTATGCACGATCACATCGCTCAGCGGGGACTGGCCCATGAGCATGTCATAACAGGAGAGCTCCAGACCATTCTTATCGATGCCTACGCCTGTCGTGGCATTGCCCTGCGGGTCCATATCGACAAGCAGAACGCGCTGTCCCTCGTCAAAGAGAGCAGTCGCAAGATTGACCGAGGTTGTGGTCTTGCCCACACCGCCTTTTTGATTGGCGACAGCAAGAATTATTGCCATACTATTTTTCCCTGATGAGGTGCTGTGTCATTGATTCAGGATGAATGAGGCCCACGAAAATTAACCGGAGACTGCCTGCTGCAAAGCAGCTGTTGAATAATCTGCTGTCACTTCCGCTTTGCCAATGCCGCGCAATAATACCAGACGCAGTTCACCATTCAGCATTTTTTTATCGACAGACATCAATTCGAGAAATCGCTGCGCACTGATTTCTGCCGGCGGATCCACCGGCAATCGGGCTTTTAGCAGCAGAGAACGAATACGCTCCAGTTGATCCGCATCCAGCCGCCCCATTTGAAAGGACATAGCGGCAGCCATGGCGATGCCGGCGGCAACGGCCTCTCCATGCAACCACACGCCATAGCCCATTCCGGACTCGATGGCATGACCAAATGTATGCCCGAGATTCAACAACGCCCGCTGCCCGGCCTCCTTTTCATCAGCCGCAACAATCACCGCCTTGTCGCGGCAGGAACGTTCGATCGCATAAACCAGGGCTTCGCTGTCACGCGCCAGCAGATGTTCGATATTTGCTTCCAGCCATGCGAAAAAGGCGGGGTCATTGATCACACCGTATTTGATGACCTCGGCAAGGCCGGCCGAAAGTTCGCGCTGAGGAAGCGTGTTCAGCGTATCTGTGTCTGCAATGACGCAACGCGGCTGGTGAAAGGCGCCGATCATATTTTTACCCAGCGGATGATTGACGCCGGTCTTGCCTCCAACCGACGAATCGACCTGGGAGAGCAGTGTGGTGGGAACCTGCACAAAATCGACACCGCGCTGGTAACTCGCAGCGGCAAAACCCGTCATATCACCAACCACACCACCACCAAGCGCCAGCAGGGTGCAACTGCGATCAAAACGCGCTGACAACAGCGCATCGAAAATCGTATTAAGAACGTCCAGGGTCTTATACTGCTCGCCATCCGGCAGGATCACCTGCTCGACCTGAAAACCGCGCAACGCCTGCAGCACCGCGTCGAGATAGAGAGGAGCAACCGTTTCATTGGTGACCACCATCACCTGCTGTGAACGAATCGAATTGTTATAGATCTCTGCAGTGGAGATAATTCCGGGGCCGATAACAATCGGATAACTGCGTTCACCCAGGTCGACTTCCAGTCTCCTGACTGTTGTTGCTGACGACACTACAATGCCTCGACCTTGCTGATGATCTCACGCACGACTCCGGAGGCGCCGCGCTGTTCAGTCGAGACCACCAGGTCGGAAATTTCATTGTAGAGAGGTGCGCGCACCTCCATCAATTGCTCCAGTGCGGCGATGGGATCATCCGTATCCAGCAACGGCCGGTTTTTATCTTTCGCGGTGCGCTCAAATTGCTGCTTTGTCGAACACTGCAGATAGATGACAAAGCCCCGCGCAGCCAGGTTGCGGCGATTCTCCGCTAGCGTCACTGCACCGCCGCCTGTCGCCAGCACCTGGTGATCTTTTTGCGAAAGCTCTTCGATCACCGCCGCCTCACGCTTGCGAAACCCCTCCTCTCCTTCAAACTCGAAGATCGTCGGAATATCCACGCCCGTGCGGCGCTGAATCTCGGCGTCACTATCAACAAAACCCAGTTTCAGGGTGGCTGCCAGCTGCTTGCCGATGGTGGTTTTGCCTGTTCCCATTGGACCAATAAGAAATATTTTTGTTGGTATTTTCATGTAATTAGTTTATCAGAGATGGTGCCGGATTTCGCTTGCGCTCATCCGGCCTACAGACTACAGGTTTTATTTCAATATGCAGCGAATCAGCAGCATCGCATCCACAAAGTCATTGCGAAGGAGCCTAAGCGACCGCGGCAACCTGCTTGAGATTGCCGCGGTCGCTTAGGCTCCCTCGCAATGACGGCGAAGTTCTTCCGGGTCTGCCACCAGCAATCAATATTTTCTGCCTTCCGTGCGGCGTAAAATTTTCGGCGTCACGAACACCAGCAATTCCCGCTTGAGATTGTCAGATCTATCTCTGCGAAACAGGCGCCCCAGAACGGGGATCTTGCCGAGGTACGGAACGCTGTCCGTACCCTGGCTTTTCTCCTCTTCAAAAATCCCGCCGAGGACGATGGTCTCGCCATTTCTCACCAGCACCGTCGACTCGACCTTCTTGGTCTCGATCG
>JAYELV010000215.1:0-3132 GCA_034717755.1 Pseudomonadota bacterium
CAGTGGTGCCGAATAGTTGTGCCGCCAGCATTCTGTCAGCCGGTGTCGGCCCGCGCAGAACACGCCACAGCCCTGCTATCAATGTCATCAGCAGGAACAGCGCCATTGCGGAATAAAATTGATCCATAGAGATTTACTCATATTTGAATTGAAAGGCGCATTACCTAATGCAATACATAACATATATGTAACTTCTCAATACTCCCGTGTAATAGTTGGCTTCGTGCAGGGTCAGGACCTGCCTTTCAGGGACGCGTGAATACATCCCTGTAAGCTCTGATAAAACATCCCTGTTTTATACAGCCCTGAAAAGCAAGTCCCAACCCTGCTTTTTGCACGGACTTTTTGAGATGTTACTCATATATTTTATAACTTATTGTATTTGCGTTTTTTTAATTGCACACAGTTCGACCGCAGCCGATGTGCAAGGTGACATTACTCCTCACTCCCATCATCAATAAGAATCAACCCAAACAACCTCGCCACACTCTCCTCGACTATCGACAACTCAGGGATAAAATCGCCGCTCTGATCGATAACATGGACGCGCAGATACTCTTCACCCAACTCAGCGCTCAATGTGCCCGGCAGCAGGCTAACCGTATTCGCCATGAATACCCGTGGCAAGCCCGGCGGCAACCGCCATCGATAGTCAAATAATCCCGGAGAGATCGGCAACTTAGGGTGCAGTGCACGCCTGGCGACATCAATTCCAGCGTAGAGGGAGCGCCACAGAAAAAAAGGGATAAAGCGTACAACTCCAGACAGGGACCATGGGATGGCGGGCAGCAGCCACACGCTGGCGAGGGCTGCCAACAGTACAACCGGCGCGCCTACCAGCCATGAATTGATGGCGCCCTGCGTGAGTATCCACCATAGAAGGGCAAACACGAGTACACGGAAACTAAATTTCCAGAACCCCATCAAATGTCACCTGCTCTTCTTTTTGCCCGCAGGCCGAAGACCGCCCTCTCCAGTTCGGCAAGAGACAAAACCGAAGAGAAAATGATACCTTGATTCAACAGCGGGCTACCACATGAGGTCATCGGGAACCTGAAAATCAGCGTAGGGATCATCCTCTTCAGGTATCTCGGTTGGCTTGTTGCTAAGGATCTGAGTGATATCATCACGCAGCTGAATCTTGTGCGCAACCAGGGTGGGGATTATTTCATACTGCTCATCCTGTTTGATGATGCAGAGACGGCCATTTCCCAACTGCTTCAGCTGCGCCTCGGAGACGTAGACGCGCTTGATCAGCGCGCCATCGGAAAAGCTATAGCCGATATCACCATCTCCGGGCTGGCGGTTCATCTCGATGAGTTGGCGCACCTGCGCTGCGATCGCCTTGCGCTCAGACGCTTGCTTGCGCTGTTGGTTGAGTTGGCGATCACGCTCCACCTTTTCGGCTTGCGCCTGCTGCGCCGCCAGTTTCGCCTCATCAAGCGTTTCGATCTTGTTCTTCTGCTTCTGCTGGGCCTGCCGGTACTTGGTTTTTTTGATCTTGCTTGCCTTCTTATTATCGATAAGTCCGGCTTTAAGCAGTTGGTCCTGCAGTGACATGGGGTAGCCTGCTGTGTAATAGGTTGGAGAGACGGAAATCGTAATTCTCAAAAAACCCGTGAATCATTTGAGTCCAACAAAGCGTAGGGCGCAATAAGCGACAGCGCATTGCGCCGCATGGGAAGGTGCAATGCGCTGTCGCTTATTGCACCCTACAAATTCAAGTAAAGCACGGATTGTTGAGAAGGAACTTGTTGTACCAGATGCATAAGTATCGCATACCACCCCGGTTGTTTAAAAGTCACAAAACCTGCATCACAACCAGGGTGACGAGAACGATCAGTTCGATCAATGCCACCACTTGCCAGAAGGCGACCGGATTTCGCTCCAGCAACGGCTGCGTCGATTTTTGCAGAAGATGCTGATTGGGCTTGGTCAGATCTGTGATGAATTCCGACAGCAGTGCATAGCGTTGTTGCGGATGCGGCTGCAGCGCCTTCTCCAGAGCAGCATCGATCCACTCCGGAACCATGGGATTAAGCTCTCTGGCAGAGGTATAGAGATAGCGTTTCCTGGCGGCGCGCTCGCTGGAAATCTCTCCATAGGGGAGCTTTGCCGTGAGCATTTCATAGGCAATCACACCCAGTGAGAAGATATCAGAACGATTCGTACCCTGCTCTCCCCTGAAATATTCCGGTGCGGAGTAGTTGGCGGTGCCGAGAATATGTGAATGCTCGACCGGCGTCTTGATCTCGGCAAGCCCGGCGATGCGGGTCGAGCCGAAATCGATAATTTTCAGCGTGTTGTTATTATCGATGAGAATATTATCCGGCTTGAGATCCTGGTGGAACATCTCCAGGCGATGCATGCTGCGCAGGCCGCGGGCAATCTGGTCAATGGTCGCCCGCATTTGCGTGATGCTGGTTTGCGGGTTGTCAGCCATCCACTGCTTCAGCGTCTGCCCCTCGATATATTCGACCACCGTGTAAAGAAATGTGCGCTGCCGGTCTTCATTGCAAACCTTGATCAGATGCGGCGAATCGAGACGCCTGGCGACCCACTCTTCATGCAGAAACAGATCCAGGTAGTTGGGGTCATCCTCATAATTGACAGAGGGGGTTTTCAACACCACCTTGCGTGGCGATGGTGAGAGTGTATCTTCGGCAAGATAAACCTGGCTGCGGCTGGAGGCATTCAACTCGCGCAGGATCTTGTAACCATCGATGATATGTCCTGCATTGAGATCCGGTGGAAACGGCAGGCGTGTCAGCTGCTGGTAATATTCACTCTTATCGGCTTCGGCAAGGGAGTCGACCCTGACGACCTGGCAGGTGATATTGTCCCTGCTCTTCGCCAGCTTCGATGCTGCAACAATCGACTCGGCCGCCTGCTGTTGATCAGCGGAATTCTGCTGCAACAGCGACAGCAGTTCGCTGTCGGCAACATAATCATGCACACCATCTGTTGTCAGCAGGTAGATATCGCCCTGTTGTGCAGGTGAAGCACGGTAATCGATCTCCAGGTTGATATCGATGCCCAGGGCGCGGGCAAGGTATTCCTTCTCTTGATTGATCCAGATGCGGTGGTCACGGGTCAACTGCAGCAGCTCACCCTCACGCAGGCGGTAGATGC
>JAYELV010000216.1:0-3130 GCA_034717755.1 Pseudomonadota bacterium
GATTTGTTCACCGTCGTTTCCGAATAAACCATAATGCTCCTTCAGGAGGCTGACAACATTTTCTGGTCCATTCCATTCCGCGAGTTGCTTGCGAAACGTTTCAACCGTTTCCCTCGCGGCTTTGTCGTGAAGCAGCTTGTCGATAGCAGTCAGGACATCATGAGCCATCGTCAGGTTTTCACTGAGCAGACAACAGCCAAATGCCAAGTCCGCAAGTTACCAGCGAGCTGACAGTTCGGAGATGATTCCACAGTGTCCAGGTTTTCAGATAGAGCGGCCAAACCTCCTCGGCATTGGCGCTATCTTCATTCACTCCCGCAAGTAAATTGTTAAGTGGTACATTCACCACCACGGTGCAGACAAACATGCCGATAAAATAAATGGCTCCAGCGGTCAAAATCATTCCAGAACCCGCATCGTTCCAATGCAGCATGGCAATAATCATCAGCATGACGGCAACAATTGTCGAGCCGAAAAAAAGCGGCATGAACAATGAGCGCAGTATCGTTTCATTGATCGCGTTCATTGCGACAACAGCGTGTGATGTTTCGATTTTTCCGAAAGCCTGCATGATAAATACCGAAAAGGCAAAATAGACTCCGGCGATAAGACCACTGCTGAGTGCGGCGATCCATAAAAGAGCAGTAACAATCGATGAAGTCATCATGCAGATTTCTTCTGCATTTCAGTAGTCCAAACACCAGATTCAACCGTCTTCTGCACATAGGTATTGAAGTCCGTAGCCGGTCGACCAAGCGCCTCTTCAACACCGAACATCACTTTACTGTTTCTGCCGTCGAAGACAACTGTGAACAGCTCGTGCAACAACCATCGCATCTCTTCCGGCACGCCTTGTTCGCGTAAGGCGTTAATGTATGCATCGACTGGAACACTGGTGAATTTCACGGACCGGCCAAGCGCCTCGGAAATCTCCCTGATGCATTGCGCGAATGACAGCGCGCGAGGGCCGGTGACTTCGAACACTTTGTTGCGATGACCGTGCTCGGTTAAAGCGGCAACCGCAACGTCAGCGATATCATCAGCATCGACAAAAGGTTCAAGCGTGTCTCCCGCTGGCAACACCAGCTCACCTGCCAGGAGACCCTCCAACATGAAGCTTTCACTAAAGTTCTGGCAAAACCAGCTGGCTCTGACGATATTCCATGAAATACCGCTGGATTTGACCACCTCCTCCGCGCGTTGCGCACCCTCTTCGCCGCGACCTGAGAGTAGAACGATGTGTTTCAATCCGGCTTCGCGGGCTATGCGTACAAACTCTCGAATGGCTGGTTCTGCGTTTGGCACTGCCAAATCAGGCTGGTAGGTCACATAAGCTGAGGCAGCACCTTCGATTGCAGATTGCCATGTCTCCGGTTTCTCCCAATCAAATGACGGGGTTGTCGATCTGGAAACCGGACGGGTGGCATACCCCAGTGCCTGCAGGCGCTCGTTGACCCGCCTGCCGGTTTTACCATTTTTACCTATGATGAGAATGGGCTGATTTTTCATGTTTTCAACTCCCGATAGTGGTTGATTGTGAGTTTAACGAAACTTTTTTTCGTCGTGTATATAGAGTATGCGAGAGAGAATGCGCATTTACAATCAATCAAAGTCCATGATTCTTTACTATTCGTCCAATTCTCTAGACGAATCATCGAGATTTATGGCACAGTACAAATCATGAAGCTGCGTACCAACACAAACATTCCTGGCTACACCGACCCGCTCGGCGAAGTCCTGCACTTGCTCAGGCTTACCGGCACCTTTTATTGCCGCTCAGAGCTTACGGCGCCCTGGGGCGTAGAGATGCCTCCATTTGACGAGTGTATGATGTTTCACGTCGTTACCGCCGGGCATTGCTGGCTGGAAATCGAAGGCGAAGAGCCGCACCTGCTTCAACAAGGCAGTCTCGCGCTTGTTCCCCACGGCAACGGACACTCTATCCGCAGTCATCCGGCCGACGGGACTGTGCCGCTGTTCGACATTCCAGTCGAACGGGTCAGCGAACGCTACGAGATCATGCGCTACGGCGGTGATGGTGAATTAACCCACCTGACCTGTGGTGTCGTACGTTTCGATCATGTTGCCGGCCAACAACTCATCACGCTGCTGCCCAGGGTGTTGCAGATTGACACCTTGGCCGATGATGAGGGGAGCTGGCTGCAAAGCACGCTCCGCTATATCGCGCATGAAGCCAGGGAGCTGCGTCCAGGCGGGGAAACCGTCATCACACATTTGGCCGATATCCTCATTATCCAGGCGATTCGATCATGGTTAGACTCTGCACCCGATGCTGACCAGGGCTGGCTTGCCGCCTTGCGCGACAAGCATGTAGGCAGAGCACTCGCCGCAATCCATCGCGAACCCGAAAAAGCATGGAGCGTGGCGTCGTTGGCAAAAGAGGTCGGGATGTCTCGCTCAGGTTTTTCGGCCCGATTTACTCACCTGGTCGGCGATTCAGCCATACAGTATCTAACCAAGTGGCGTATGCAGCTTGCCCGAGCGCAACTTCTGGAAACGTCGGATTCGCTCTCGGTTATCGCCGACCGTCTGGGATATCAATCCGAAGTAGCATTCAGCAGGGCATTCAAGCGAATATTTGGTGAGCCACCAGGAAGCATTCGCCGCACCGTCAAAGCCACACTATAAATCACCACGAACTGTTATCATCACTGAAATCCTGACGTCAAGTTGGCTGATTGCGATCTATTGACAAGCCTGCGCGAATGATTGTGATGGAGCCAACCTATCATTCAGTCAAAGAGCGGGACAGGCTATTTGGAAGGGTGCGGTGAATGACTGGTCCATACACATTGCAGTCATCAAATGATTACTTGCAATAAATATAGTTGCGCACACTGTCAGTATCACATATAGTACCAATTATGAGGCTGCAAAAAATAGTCATAGACACCAATATTATAATATCCGCATTGCTGTCCAGAAGAGGGGCAGCATTTAAACTCATCTCATTGATTGGTAAAGGGTATTATGATTATGTACTGTCGGTTCCGCTGATTATTGAATATGAAGATGTCTTGAAAAGAGAGAATTCTAAAATAGTATTGAGTCTGGAGTCCATAAATAACGTACTCGATAGGTTGTGCTTTCATGCAGAATTGAGAGAAAT
>JAYELV010000217.1:0-3121 GCA_034717755.1 Pseudomonadota bacterium
TCCTCGTCTACAGAAGGCTTTGTTGCTCCTCCATCGTCTATGAACAACCGGTGCCAGATAGCGAACTGCATCAGGCAAAATACCTCCCGGGCCGCCTTGCCGCTGTTGCGCTGAACCTGGAACAACGCCGGAAGACGCGAGGTATCGAACCACTCCCTGATGGCGGCATTGTGAATCAGTTTCTGCTCCAGGTCATCCAGCACCCTTCCTGAGAGCCATTCACGCATCGGCACGACGAAGCCGCGCTTTTTCATGTAGAGATGCTCTTTTGGCAGGTAATGCTCAGCCCATTGCCTCAGGAAGACCTTCGGCTGCCCGCCTCTCACTTTCAGAGAATCAGGAAGCCCCAGTCCGAACTCTACGATGCGATGATCCAAAAAAGGCACGCGCCCCTCCAGCGAAAAGCCCATCATCATACGGTCAACCTTGACCAGCAGGCTGTCGCTTAGATCAGTCACCATATCCGTGTACTGACAACGCTGAAGGTGGCTCCAGGAGGGCGGCGTCTCTCCCCAGGCCTTACGGTATGGATCCCTGAAGCTGGGACGTAGTTGCTCGAGGAGCGGTCCAAACGCCTGGCGGGAGTGTCGTCGCCACCATGCGCTGCGGGTGCGAAAACCACCAGACCCGGGGTTGAGCAGGTTTCTGGCGGCAAAAACCAGCCCGGGCTGGCGGTATCGCCTGTAACCGCCGAAGACTTCATCACCGCCCTCGCCGCTGAAAACCACTTTGAGCTCGTGGCCGGCGGTCTCTGACAATGCCGAAGTGGCAATGCTGGCGGCATCCCGCATCAGGTCGTCGGCTGCCCAGATATGATGGGGGATGCGATTAAAAAGCGCCTGCCGGTCAAGCCTGAGTTCCGTATGCCGGCTGCCAAACTCTTCTGCAATCTGCCTCGCCGGCTGCAGCTCGTCGCGTAGTTGCGCATCTTTATAGCCTACCGAAAAGGTTTGCAGGGGACGCTCCTGAACACGGCTGAGCATCGCCAGCATGATGGCCGAGTCGTTGCCACCGGAAAGAAACAGGCCGATAGGAACGTCAGAGCGAACATGCTCCTTCATGACCTGACGCATCAGGGGATCAAACTCCTCCTCGGCCTCGGCTTGCTCCCGGAACCCTGGCGACACACTCAAAGGCGTCCAGTATCTACGCCGCACCAACTGAAGATCAGGTCCAATTTCGATCACTTCACCCGGACGTACGCGCTCGATGTTCGTGAAAATCGTCTCATCGCCAGTGATACAACGAGTATGCAGGTACTGTGACAAGGCGCCGGGATTGACCCCCGGCGATTGCGGCATCAGGGGTAGAATCGCCTTCATCTCCGAGGCGAAGATCAGCCGGTCAGGAAGCAGCGCATAAAACAGCGGCTTGATACCCAGGCGATCCCGTCCGAGGATGAGCTTTCGACGCTCCCCATCATATATGGCGAAGGCAAACATGCCGTTTAACCGCTGCACAAAGCCTTCGCGGTCCAGCATATAGGCCTGGAGAATCGTCTCACTGTCTGAATGCGTGGTAAATGTGCAGCCCTGGCGCTTCAACTCCTCCCTCAACTCCACATAGTTGTAGATTTCACCATTGGCCACCACGGCCATGTTGCGGTCACCAGCCAGGATCGGTTGTTGACCGCCCTCCAGGTCGATGATCGATAACCGGGTATGAGCGAGCCCGAAAGGCCCTTCAGTAAAATAGCCACTCCCGTCCGGCCCCCGATGCCCCAGCCGTGCGGCCATCGGTTCGAGCATGTCACGAGAGACTTTGCCTCCAGGTAGGATGACTCCTGCGATACCACACATAATTGGAATGATTTCCGTTGTTATTGGAACAATCGTAAGTTAAGGGATGAGGCGACGCCTCCCTGGCAAATACATCAACAAGCTGAATAGTTACTCAGATTGTTGCTAACGTGTGTCTCTTGATGAATCATCGGCGGGAAGCACCAGTCGGGAGAGAAACTTTATCTCGGGAAATAGCGCCAGTTCGTTATCACGCACAAACTGCTGCAGATTTTTTGATGTATCTGAAAGGCGCACAGAGGCAGCGCGCTGTTTTTGCGCCACTGTGCCGGCAAGCGCCTTATCGGCTATCGCCTTTTCGATAACAGCCGAGTCCATGAATGCAAGCCCCAGTCCCTTTTCTGAAATGACATATTTAATAAAAATGTATTCACTGATGCCATCCTGGGAAGGAACGAATTTGAGATTCAAATAATGGCTGTCGCCCAGCTGCGAAGTGTGACCCAACATTTGTGTAACACCGATTTTGCCGCTGCTGTTGAGTTCGATCATCACCAACTGCAGCAGACCGGAATCTTTCTCCTGACCAAAATGCAGATAACCGCTCTCCTGTTCATTTTTCCAGAACCAGCTGCCATACACAGATGCATCCATGGCATCCCTGTCAAATGCGGTGAGTGGATTTTTTGAGTCCGGAACACAGGCGCTGCTGCTGAATAACAGCATCAGCAGCAAGACTCTTGTGACGCCATGCATATTTCTTTTCACGTGCCGATCAACGCACTAGCGCCTGCTCGACCTCATTGCGCTTCTCCTCGCCAAGCAGCTGCGCTATCAGTGTCAAAGCAAACTCCATTGCAGTTCCCGGCCCGCGCGAGGTGACGACCTTGCCATCGATCACGACCGCATCCCCGCTGATCTGCGTTGCCGGCAACTCCATGCTATCGAGAACACCGGGGTAGCCGGTCGCCGCTTTACCATCGAGCAGCCCGGCCTGCGCCAGCACTTTGGGTGCGGCGCAAATTGCTGCGGTATAGCTGCCGTCTTGCGACATTTTCTGTAACAATGCATGAATGCGCCGGTCCGCATCCAGGTGGTCTGCCCCGGGCAGACCACCAGGGAGCACCAGCATGTCGAACTGCTGATCCATCACATCATCGAGCTGCACATCGGCAAGCAGGCGTACTCCACGGCTTGCAATGACCGCCTGCTCATCCAGGCCCGCTGTGACCACCTCGATTCCGGCGCGACGCAGCAAATCGATAATGGTGACAGCTTCAAGCTCCTCGCACCCCTGCGCCAGGGGAAGCAACACTTTTTTCATTTCGTCTGCTCCTGCTTTACATCCTTCTGTTCATCTTTTTGCTGCTTCTCCAGCTGCT
>JAYELV010000218.1:0-12212 GCA_034717755.1 Pseudomonadota bacterium
GTATCGTAGGCCGGATAAGGCGCTTTCACCGATCTTTGATTCAATACGGATCTTCCAGCGCCGTCATCCGGCTTTGGGTTGCCGGATTTCGCTTCCGCTCATCCGGCCTACAGGTTTTTCCTGCACGCAGTTATTGAGAAGTTAACTCACTAATTTAACAAAGTCGAACTAAGGGCTGTGTTCCAATAAATCCTCTCCCTGCATGGCTGTGAGCGAAAGATGTCGTTATGTTCCGGAGGTTGATCGACCAATGGTGACGCGCTCATGCCCGGCAAGATCGGTGAAGGTGTTGATTTCACCAAGAGCTGATTGATGCATCAGTCGCCGTACAGCGCTGCCCTGATTATAGCCATGTTCCAGCAGCAGGTATCCTCCCGGTTTGAGATAATCTGATGCTTTTGAAATGATCAGGCGGATCGCATCCAGGCCATCGGTTCCGGATGCCAGTGCCGTGCGAGGCTCGAAGCGCAGGTCACCCTGTTGCAGATGCGGGTCATTCATCGGGATGTATGGGGGGTTGCTGAGCAGGATCTCTACCCTGGTGTTAGCCTGCAGTGCCTCAAACCAGTCACCCTGGAGGAGTTGAATATTGTCGAGCTGCAATGATTCAGCATTGTGAATGGCGACATCCAGCGCCTGAGGTGACTGATCAGTTGCAATGATGTTCCATTCGGGGCGTTCAGTGGCGATGGCCAGTGCGATGGCGCCGGAGCCTGTGCCAAGATCTACAACAGTGATGCTGTTCCCGGCAGGGTAGAGATCCAGGCAGGTCTCCACCAGCAGTTCGGTCTCTGGTCGGGGAATCAGCGTATCGGCGGTGACTCTCAATGGCAGTGACCAGAACTCCCGCTCTTGTGTCAGATGCGCTATCGGCACACCCTGGATGCGCTTGTTGACGAGGTCCGTATAACGCTGCCGTTGCGGGTCGTCCAGGCAGGTATCTGACCAGGAGATCAACCATGTGCGTGATTTTCCCAGCAGATGTCCCAGCAGGATTTCAGCTTCGAGCCTTGCAGCATCGACATGTGGAATCAGCTGTTTCTCTGCTGTCTGCATGGCCTGTTTGACGGCTACCTTGTTTTTCATCTGTTTAATCCCTTCGTGGTCAGAGGACCACTCCTACATCGAGGATTCGTCATGTATTGTAGGAGCGGTCGTCTGACCGCGAACAAACAACTCATGCATCGGCAAGGGTTGCCAGTTGTTCGGCCTGATCCTCCTGAATCAACGGATCGATGAGGGTATCGAAACTGCCGGCCATGATCTCGTCCAGCTTGTAGAGAGTCAGGCTGATGCGATGATCGGTTACCCTGTTCTGCGGGAAATTATAGGTGCGGATGCGTCCGGAGCGATCACCGCTGCCAACTTGCAGTTTTCTCTGTGCAGAGCGTTCGTCATCGGCGGCCTGCTGTGCCTGGTCGAGAAGGCGGGTTTGCAGCAGCGCCATGGCGCGCGCCTTGTTTTTGTGTTGGGAGCGCTGATCCTGGCACTCGACCACCGTTCCGGACGGAAGATGGGTAATACGGATGGCCGAGTCAGTTTTGTTGACATGCTGGCCACCGGCGCCGGAGGCGCGGAAGGTGTCGATGCGAAGATCGGCGCTGTTGATCTCGATAGCATCGATCTCGGCTGCTTCAGGAAGAATCGCGACCGTACAGGCGGAGGTATGAATACGCCCCTGGGATTCGGTATCCGGAACCCGCTGTACTCGATGGGTTCCCGACTCATACTTGAGGCGGGAGTAGACGTTTCTACCGCTGATACGAACCACTGCCTCCTTGAAGCCCCCCATCTCCCCCTGGCTTTCACTGATGGTTTCCACCTGCCAGCTGCGTGCTTCGGCATAACGCAGATAGGCGCGCAGCAGATCACCGGCAAACAGGGCGGCTTCAGCGCCGCCAGTGCCGGCGCGGACTTCCAGGTAAATATTGCTGTCATCCCTGGGATCGGGCGGCAGCAGCAGCAACTGCAACTGTGGCTCCAGTCCGGAGATTTGCTGTCTGGAGTCGTCGATCTCCTCCTGCGCCATCTCCGCCATCTCGGCATCAGCGAGCATTTCGGTGGCACTCTCAATATCACCTTCAAGAGTGGTGTAGCGGTTCCACGCCGTGACAATGGGGTCGATGTGCGCATACTCTCTGGTGAGTGAGCGGTACTGGTTCTGATCGCTCTGAACTTCAGGCTGCGCAAGCAATGCGGTGATTTCCTGGAAGCGCTCACTGGCCTGCTCCAGTTTGCGGCGGATAGAGTTTTTCATGCGCTGTTATTGTTTCAGTTGAAATAGGGTGTTGGCGGCTTCGAGGATCTCTGTTTTGCCGTTGCTGCCGGCTTCACGCAGCGTGGTGCTGGGGATGTGCAGGAGCCTGTTTGTCAGGGTGTGCGCAAGAAACTGTAAAACCTCGTCAGCATCCCTGCCGTTGCGAAGCTGGCGCAGTGCCCGCTGCAGCACTTCGTCACGATCATGCTCAGCAGCCGAGCGGAAGGAGTGAATCAGGGAGACGGCATCGAGGGATTTCATCCAGCCAAGATAGCTGTTCACTTGCTGCTCGATAATTTCCGTCGCCTCTTCGGCTGCCTGTTCACGTGATTTCATGTTCTCCTGGATCACCTCATGCAGATCATCGACGCTGTAGAGATAGATGTCTCTTAATGATCCAACCTCGCTTTCGATATCACGCGGCACAGCGATGTCCACCATGAATATCGGGCGGTGTTTGCGTTTTTTCAGGGCGCTTTCGACCGTGCCCTTGCCAAGGATCGGCAGCGGGCTTGCAGTCGAGGAGATGACAATGTCGGCTTCTGCAAGATGCGCGGATATTTCTGTCAGGCCAATGGCATAGCCATCGAATTGCTGCGCCAGTTTGCGCGCTTTTTCGAGGGTTCGGTTGGCGATAATCATGTGCCTGAGCCCCTGCTGATGCAGATGTCTGGCGGCCAGTTCGATGGTTTCACCGGCGCCTATCAGCAGTGCTGTTTGCTCTTCCAGATTGGCGAAAATCTGTTTTGCAAGGGTGACGGCGGCAAAGGCGATGGAGACGGGGCTCGAGCCGATGGCGGTATCGGTACGCACCTGTTTGGCGACAGTGAAGGTGTGCTGAAAGAGCCTGTCCAGCAGTTTTCCACACGCCTTGGCCGAACATGATGTCTGCCAGGCTGTTTTTACCTGGCCGAGAATCTGCGGCTCCCCGAGCACCAGTGAATCAAGACCGCAGGCGACGCTCATGAGGTGGTGAACGGCATCCGTGTCACAATGACGGTAGAGATAAGGTTTGGCCTGCTGGGCTTCCAGGCCATGAAAATCCGTGAACCAGGCTTCAACACGGGAGCAGCCATCCTCATCGGCGGCACAGTAAATCTCCGTGCGGTTGCAGGTCGAGAGGATCACAGACTCATCAACACCAGCCTGTTCACGCACTCCTCTTAGGGCAGCGACGATAATGTCAGGCCCAAAAGCAAGGCGCTCACGTATATCGACGGGAGCTGTTTTGTGATTGAGGCCGATCGTTAGCAGCATAAAAACAGTTTGCCAGTGATTCGCATGTTTCTCAGGTGTAGGGTGCAATGCGCTGTCGCTTATTGCACCCTACAGATTTGAGTAAAGCCGGAATTATTGAGAAGTTGTGGCATATTGTATCAACTCTCTAATAATATTGGTAAAAGAGTGTAATAAACATATACTGCGCATCTATGAAGCTGTTTCCCAAAAAATCCAAACACCTTGACATCTCTTTTGCAGCACTGCTGCTGTTGCTGTCGATATCCGCCGTCGCTGCACCGACGGTGGAACAGGGGGTGTTGCAATCTGCGAATGCGGTGTTCAATTCACCCGAACTGATGTCTCATTACCTGGCCGGGGAGATTGCCGCGCATGATGGGGATCTTGACACTGCATTTGAGCACTACATGCAGATCATGATTCCGGCCAATGATGTCTCCATTGCCCGGCGCGCTACCCATATCGGTCTGCACCTGAAGTCAAAAGCGGTCGCGCAAGCGGCGCAATTGTGGACGCAACTGGCGCCTGATGATATCGAGGCATGGAAGGCGCTGCTGGTTCTGCTCGTCAATGCCGCTGACAGGGATGGGGCTGTAGAAGCAATTGATGCTCTGATGGATGTGGCAGAAACACAGCAAAGTGACGGATTCATTCAGGTTGCGGCCGTTGTTGCAGAGAGCGGCAACAAGGAGCTCGGCCTGGAGTTGGTGAAAAACCTGGCTGAACGCCATGAACGTGATCCAAAGGCGCACTATGCCCTGGCGATCGCCTACTTTGCACAAAAAGATCAACAGGCAGCGGAAGCATCATTGAGAGCAGCGCTGTCACTGAAAAAAGATGACCCGAAAATCTGGGTATTGCTGGCGCGCATTCTTGATGTCAGCAAGCGCACCGATGAGAGCGAAAAGCTGTTGCATCTGGCCGTTGAGCAACTTCCGGACAATGATCTGCTGCGCCTCTCTTATGCTGAACATCTCGTGATTCATGAAAAATACGAGCAGGCATACAAGGAGTTCCAGCTGCTGCATAAGGCGTTGCCTGAAAATGATGAAATTACCCGGGCGCTTGGCAGCCTTGCGATAGAGCTGCACTACTGGAGCGATGCGCGGGAGATCTGGAGTGAGATGATGGCCGGGCACGGTGGAAAAGACCGCGCTCTCTATTTTCTTGGTCAAGTTGAAGAGGGCAGCGGTGATGCAGAAAAGGCGCATGCGTATTACGCCAAGGTTGGTGGAGCGCTGCGCAGCGATGCGAAAATCAGGAGCGCACAATTGCTGGCTAAGCAGGGCGACCTGCCGAAGGCGCTGAAGATGATTGCGACAACACGGCTCTCTAATATGGAGGATGCCGTGCGTCTCTATCTGGTGGAGAGTGATTTGTTGTCTGACGCCAACAGGGGCATGCAGGCCATGGGTCTGCTGGATAAAGCGCTGGCCGAACATCCGCAGCAGGCTGACCTGCTTTATGCGCGGGGAATGCTGGGAGATGAGATGGGATCTGTCGAGATTCTGGAGCGTGATATGCGGGCAATCATCGAGACTGATCCTGAAAATGCCCAGGCATTAAATGCTCTTGGCTATACCCTTACTGCTTATGATGATCGTCTTCAGGAGGCGCGTGAGTTGATCAATAAAGCCTATGCGCTGATGCCGGAGAGCGCCGCCATACTGGACAGCATGGGATGGGTTGAATTCCGCCTGGGCAATCTCGATGAGGCGGAAAAATACTTGCGCATGGCGGCTGAGATTGATCAGGATAGCGAGATCATGGCGCATCTCGGCGAGGTGTTGTGGCTCAAAGGAGCGCGCGAAGAGGCAGATCAAATCTGGCGGGATGCGCTGCACCTGGAGCCGGAGAGTAAGCACCTGCTTGAGACCATGAAGCGGTTGCAGCAGCAAGATGAGCAGTAATGGATCAATAACCCCGTGCAAGAAGGAGTTGCCAAAAATAATGATGGCTTTCATCGCGAACGAAGTGAAGCGATTTTCTGTACCAGCGAGATTGCCGCGGTCGCTTAGGCTCCCTCGCAATGACAACATTCACCGGGTTTTCTATGACTGTTAGCAGTGGTTGGCCTGCACCGGCAAAACTGAACCTGATGCTGCATATCACGGGTCGCAGGGAGGATGGCTACCATCTGCTGCAGACGGTTTTTCAGCTTGTCGATTACTCTGATGCACTCTCTTTTGAAGTGACCCGGAGTGGTGAAATTCATCATCAGACGCCGATTGCCGGAGTTGCAGTTGAAGATGACCTGATTATTCGCGCCGCCCGCCTGTTGCAACAGCACAGTGGTTGCAGCCGGGGTGCGGCAATCTCGATACAGAAGCATCTGCCCATGGGGGGAGGGCTCGGAGGCGGAAGTTCCGATGCCGCCACCACCCTGGTCGCGCTGAATCACCTGTGGGGAGTTGGTCTGTCAGTTGACGGGCTTGCTGCACTCGGGGGGCAGTTGGGGGCTGATGTTCCGGTGTTTGTGCATGGAAACACCGCCTGGGCGGAGGGTGTCGGTGATATTTTACAGCCGATCGAGCTGCCGAAGCCCTGGTTTGTGGTGGTGAAACCCCCACTGGAGATCGCGACTGCAAAATTATTTTCGGATCAGGAATTGAAAAGAGATTGCTCTGCTATTACAATAGCCGACTTTATTGCCGGTGATAGACTCAATGTCTTTACTGCGGTGGTCAAGAAACGCTATCCGGCAGTTGCACAAATGATGGCCCTGCTGGGAGAGTTCGGTGAAGTCAGTTTGACGGGAACCGGCGCATGCCTGTTTCTCAGCTTCGATACAAAACGGCAGGCCGCTGATGTAGCGCGGCAGATTCCGCAGCAATTGGATTGTTTTGTTGCGCAGGGTGTAAGCAGGTCGCCGCTCTACCAGCGGCTGGACAATGCATAAGACGTAGAATGCATTAAGAACCTCTGACCTGGTTGACGGGATGGGGGTTCGGGGGAAGGGCAGAGAAATGTCTGCTATAACATACTCAAAGTTATCCCTTCCCCCGTAGAAAAACTTGAATGTACTCTGGTCGAGGAGCGCAGCGACTTGATCAGAGTTTCCACAACTGGGGCGTCGGCAAGCGGTTAAGCCACTAGACTTTGACTCTAGCATCGTAGGTTCGATTCCTACCGCCCCAGCCATATTACATTCTGCCGCCACATTTCCATGATGGCGGCGGTTTCATCATTATTAGCACAACACCACATGAGGGCGCTACCGTGGCAGGAAGCGGAATGATGGTATTCTCCGGAAATGCGAATCCGGAGTTGAGCAGCAAGATCGCGGAACGACTCGCCCTGCCTCTTGGCAAGGCCAAAGTCGGACAGTTCAGTGATGGCGAAATCCTGGTAGAGATACAGGAGAATATCCGCGGACGCGATGTTTTTATCGTGCAGTCGACTTCGGCTCCCACCAACGATAATCTCATGGAACTGCTGGTCATGATCGATGCTGTGCGCCTGGCTTCGGCGTCACGGATCACAGCGGTCATTCCCTATTTCGGTTATGCGCGGCAGGATCGCCGCTCGCGTTCATCGCGCGTTCCCATCACAGCCAGGCTGGTCGCCAAGATGATCAGCACCGCAGGCGCAGACCGGGTGCTGACCATGGATCTGCACGCAGATCAGATCCAGGGTTTTTTTGACATCCCGGTGGATAATGTTTACGCCTCTCCGGTGCTGCTTCAGGATGTCTGGTTGCGGCAGTATCCGAACATGATGGTGGTTTCTCCGGATGTTGGTGGCGTTGTACGTGCGCGTGCGCTGGCCAAGCGTCTGGATGATGCGGATCTGGCCATTATTGACAAGCGCCGCCCCCAGGCCAATGTGGCGGAAGTGATGAATATCATCGGTGATGTCCATGGCCGCACCTGTATCATGATCGATGACCTGGTCGATACGGCTGGCACGCTCTGCCATGCTGCCGGGGCGCTCAAAGACAAGGGGGCAAGCAAGGTCTATGCCTACTGCTCGCATGCGGTGCTTTCGGGGCCGGCGCTGGTGAATTTGCAACAGTCCCGTCTTGACGAGCTTGTAGTGACAAATTCGATTGCGCTTTCGCCTGAAGCGCAGAAGTGTGATAAAATTAGACAATTAAGCATTGCTGATCTGCTGGCTGAAACCATGCGCCGCATCAGTAATTCCGAATCCGTCAGTTCACTGTTTGTGGACTGACAACTGTCTCAGTCAGGGGTTGATACCTCTGCTGGCAGAGTGCCCTGTTGAATCCTGGTCGCGGGTTGGCAGGGCTTTTCTTTTCATCAGCATTTATCAGGAGAAATCCATGGCTGACACGTTAACTATTATTGCTCAATCCCGCACTGACTCAGGGAAAGGTGCGAGCCGCCGCCTGCGTCGTACGGGTCTGGTTCCCGGGATTATCTACGGAACCGGCAGTGAACCGCAAAGCATCTCGGTGCAACATAACGAGATTGCACATCAACTCGAGAACGAGGCATTCTACTCCTCTATTCTGAGTGTGGAGATCGACGGAAAAGCACAGAAAGTCGTGCTCAAGGATCTGCAGCGCCATCCCGCCAGGCCTTTTATCATGCATCTCGACCTGTTGCGCATCAGCAGCAAAGAGGCGATAAAAATGTCCGTTCCATTGCACTTTGTGGGTGAAGAGACTGCGCCTGGCGTGAAGGAGGGTGGAACTTCCTCACATCACTTCACCGAGGTTGAAGTCAGCTGTCTGCCGGCTGATCTTCCCGAATACATCGATGTCGATGTCTCTGCCCTGGAGATCGGTGATTCCATTCATCTCTCCGAGATCAAGCTTCCCGAGGGGGTTGAACTGCCTGCTCTGGCGCTGGGTGAAGACCACGATACGGCTGTCGTCGCTATACTCGCTGCACGTGTTGAAGTCGAGGAAGAGCCTGAAGATGAGGCTGAGGCTGCAGAAGACGATGCTGAAGCAACCGATGCTGAGGAGTCCGAAGAGTCCTGACAGAGGATTCATCTCTGTATAGAGCGAGGGGCATTTGGCGACAAATGCCCCTTTTTTAATGTAACGACTCATGTCGTTCGTATGCATGCTCCGAGAGAATAACTTTGTAACTATTCAGCTTGTTGATAAATTTCACAGGCAAGTCACTGTTTTCGGGTGTATCTGCTGGAAACGTAGGAGGCAGGGACGCCGACTCGAGCCTACATGGATGTATTCACGGCGTTTTCCGGAAGATATACCTGGAAACAGTGACGAATTAGCAGGTACTGAATAGTTACATATCTTTAAACAATGAACCACGGAACACACGGACAACACGGAATTGTTTCGTCTTTTTTCCGTGTATTCCGTGGTTAATCATCTCCTGATAAATGAAAATTCTATGTCTGAATCAAAAACAATCCAGGTGATCGTCGGTCTGGGAAATCCAGGCGAAAAATACCTCCACACCAGGCATAATGCCGGTTTCTGGTTCGCTGATGCAGTGGCTTCACAGTATGGCGGTGTGTTGCGCCAGGAGAAGCGCTTCTTTGGAGAGTTCTGCCAACTACAGGCGGGTTCGCACTCCTGCCGGCTGCTCAAACCCATGGTTTTCATGAACCGCAGCGGACAATCTGTCGCTGCAATCTGCAACTTCTTCAAACTCGAACCACAGCAACTGCTGGTTGTGCATGATGAACTCGATCTGCCGCCGGGTGTAGTGCGTTTCAAGCAGGGAGGGGGCCACGGTGGCCACAATGGCCTGCGGGATATTCACAAGGCCGTTGGCGCCGACTATTGCCGTTTACGGGTTGGCATCGGTCATCCCGGCCACAAGAGCCAGGTTGTCGATTATGTGCTGAAGAGAGCATCTAAAGCGGATGATGTGCTCATGCGCGATGCAATTACCCGTGCAGTGGATGAGGTTCCTGATCTGCTGGCGGGTGACTATCAGAGCGTCATGAACCGCCTACACCAATAAATCTTTCATGCACTCCATGGAGGGTTTTTCGCCTTTGGCGAGCGCCTCGCGATAATGGCTGATGCAGCAGGCGAGTATTCTGCCGCGAAAGAAGAGCTTGTAAGCGGCAAAAGCGGCCAGCAGGTATCCGGCGGTCGTCAGCAGCATAAAATCCGACACAATCAGCAGAATGCCAAGCAGAAACCATGCAACTGGCACAGCGACCGGCATCTTTTTTGATTCCGCCATGTCTTCATTGAAGTGTTTGCAAATAGTCATGTCGTACCTCACAAATAGCATTTAAGCTTTCAAGTATTGAGAGGTATTTTAGCAAACGCTTATATTAGCGCAACATGATATTTATCAACAGCATTCAGTATGTCTTGTAACTAATTGAAACAGAATGATCCTTCGTTTGCGGAGTGTCATCTCGACGCAGGAGAGATCTTAGTTCTAATTGTTGTACTGCATATCTGATTTTTCCACAGATGAACACAGATACACACAGATTTTCACACTGGTTTGCCATGGCTTCCACGCTCATGCGTGGGAACGGGAACCCATACCCGAATATGCACTCCTTTGCATAAGTCAGACGGATGATCAGTCGAGGCTAAAGCCTCACTTCCCTGTTTATCGAAACAAAAAAAACCTCCAGACCCACTCATGGAGCTGGAGGTTTGTTGTTACGGTAAATGGATTATTTACAGGGTGTCTTTTCGCCGCCGACTTTACCGGTGAGCAGCAGAAACTGCTCGAATGGTCCGATGACACTCATCGCTTCCATCTTGGGGCCGCTGAACTTCAGCTTGCCGGTGCCCATCGCCATCTTGGGTCCGCAGAAGGATTCACCGTTGCCGATGCAGGTCCAGTTCTTGTCGGACGCATGCATCACATAGTCAAAGTCGGAGTTGACTTTTTTTCCATCCGGCTTGCCGCCGTAGGTGCACATTGCTTTGCCGCCCTTGTCTTCGATGGTGAGCTGAACTTTTTTGCCGGCGCCGCAATCGGTGCGATAGATCTGGATGAGTTTATAGCCGCGGCCGCCGTTATTGGCCGCCCACTCCTTGCCGCCAAGCTTGCCGGTGAGGGTGCCATTGGAATTCCACATACCGCAGGCCTTCTTGGCCCATCCGGCATCCATGAACTCGGCGCTGGCGATAGCGGGAATGGAGGTGATTGCTAGTGCAATAATCAGTTTTTTTATCATAATAATTTCTCTTTTTTAGTGGTGGGGATAAAAAACCCGCGCAGTGCGCGGGTTGGTTGTGATGTTGCTAAGTTACAGTTTCCAGTTGAGGCTGAGGCCGACAGAGTTTTGGTACATGCTTGCCGTCAGCGGGGGAGGAAAAGGTCCTCCAGCTTTGTGGTCATTTTCGAACGCGTGCATGTAGGAGCCAGTAATAGAGAAGTCCTCGTTGATCACCTTGGTGAAACCCAGCGTCAGATGATGCTCGACGGTTGCAGGAACGACGGTGCTTACAAAGCCGTCTAGTGGACCACTATTTGGCAGCGGGTTTTCAGCATAGTTGTAACCGGCTCGCAGGATGAGATCGTTGCTGTACTCGTAGACGAAGCCGAGTTTGTAAACGGTCTGATCGTCCCAGCCGAATCCGCCTATATCGGTTGACATTCCCATGATGCCTGAATCATCACTGTAGTTGATCCAGACGACATCAAAGAGGATGTCCAATTGCTCGGTGGCGTTGATTGCAATACCCACGCCTGCTGTGGCGGGAATATCCAGGCTGCCGTCATCTGCTGCAAGTGCATCCTTATAATCATCCATCTTACTCATGGAGATTCGACTTTGATAGGTAGCGCCGAGGGTGATGTAGTCATTGATGCGCCCCTGCCAACCAATTTTTCCGCCGACGCCCCATGAATTCTGATGACCTGCGCCGTTCTGGGTGCCAGGAAATGCTGCGTTGATGAGTTCCAGGGATTGCCATGCAACGATCAGGCTGACACCAATGGCATGGTTCTCGTTGATTTTGTAGGATGCTGTCGGCATAACGAATGCCTGAAGCAGGTCGATCTTGGCTGAGGTATTAGTGACGCCCGTTCGTGGGTCTAATGCCATAAACTCAAGCTGAGGATGACTATCGTAGGTGGCATTCATGCCGCCGTTGCCGAATGCGGAGATGCCGAATGACCAGGCGCTGCCGTTTGGCATATCCATGTTGTAGCCGCCCTCGGGGACGAGGAATGCACTGGGTGTGTTGCCGTCAACATCACCACTAAAATCATAAGGAAATGGGCCAACAGGTGTCGGAATACTACCAGCCCAGCCGTCTGAAGCGTTAGCTTCAAGGCTGCGATCGGGGATAAAAATCTCCAGTCCGCCATCTGCACGGTTGCCGATAAAGGACATGCCGGCAGGGTTGGTGCCTGCGGCCAGTGAGTCCTGAGGATAGGCGATACCGGCGCCGCCGGAACCCTTGGCGCTTTGACCGATGCCATGCACGAACATGCCGTTGGTTGCGAAAGCTGGTGCAGAGAGAGCCATGGTGAGGCCTGCTGCGATCATCGTTTTTTTCATGTTGTTACTCCGAGACATGAGGGAAGTTCCTGATATTTCAGTAGACTTCGTGAAAGAATTGTTTTTATGTGGGTGGAATCATGCCTATCATATTGATTTTTGTCAAATAGATTAGCTGTATTTTTTTATGTGATGATAATCATATAGAATAGATAACTCTTCAGTACCAGTAATGTCGTCACTGTTTGCGGGCATATCTTCCAGAAAACGCCGTGAATACATCCATGGTCGCTTCCGGCATCCTGCCTCTGGCGACACTGATACATCCATGTATGACGTAGGCTCG
>JAYELV010000219.1:0-3077 GCA_034717755.1 Pseudomonadota bacterium
TTGGGACTCTGCGCATAGTTATCCACCAGATTCTGAAACTCCTTCAGGGCATCGTCCAGTTCATTTTTGGCGTAATGGGCCTCACCCAGCCAGAACTGGGCATTATCAGCATATTTGCCATCAGGATAATGCTTCAAAAGCAGCTGAAACGCATCGATTGCCTGCTGAAAATCACGTTTTTTCATCAACAGATCATAGCCATGCTGGTATTGATCCTGCTCGCTCAGTTTCGACCCCGACTCAGTCGCTGACAGCGAAACAGATTCGGATTCCGCCGGCGGCTGAGCCTCTGCAGCACTGTTTTCAGGCGCCACATCCATTTCAGCTGAGATTTGAGAATCTGCAGCAGCAGCGGAGCTGTCACCCAGACGTCTCTCGATGTCGAGATACATCTCCCGCTGCTGCTCTTTCAGTTGCTCGAGCTGATGCTTCAACTCTTCGATCTCGCCATTCAGACGATTATTCTGTGTTTGCAGCTTATCCATGCGCTGGCTCATCTTAGAGATCGCATTGACACGTTTTTCGAGTACATCCAGCCTGCTCCAGACACTTGCTGAAGCAGGTGTGAACAGCATCATCAACAGCACAATCAGTATGCAACGCAGCATATCAGTAATCCAGGACCGCACGGCGATTGCGCGCCCAGGCACTCTCATTGTGTTCGTACGACTCAGGCTGCTCTTCACCATAACTGACAGAGGAAATCTGACTGGACGAGACCCCCTGGTTGACCAAATAGCGGCTGACCACATGTGCGCGCTCTTCACCCAATGCCATGTTGTATTCCCGCGAACCTCGCTCATCGGTGTGTCCCTGGATCGTTAGCTGACCACCTGACTTGATGAGGTTCTGGGCATGTGTAGCCAGCACGCTGTCGTACTCGGAACGAATACTGCTATCATCATAGCCAAAGTAGATGACACGGGGATTTCCACCAGCTCCGGAGCCATATCCCGAACCTCCGGAACCATAGCCGGATGAACCGTAACCATCCCCACTCCCGTCGCCACTTCCATCTTCACCATCCTTGGAGCCACCGGAGCTGCTGCAACCGCCGATAAAGAACACCGCAGATACAAAGAGCACCGTCAAAAAACTGTTTTTTACCATCATCTTCTTCTCCCGATCAAATAGGGTGACCATGCAGGATCGCGTACCTCACCCCCCTGGCGTGCAAGACGCTGCCTCACATCATAATCAACTGCAACTACAGAAAGTACACCGCCGCCAGCCGCATAGACCACCATAGTGCCATTCGGAGCGAAACTGGGGGATTCGTTGAGGCTGCCTGAACTGATTGTCTGCATTCCACGTGTTTCCAGGTCGAGTATAGCAACCTGATCGCCTCGTGTTCGTGTAATCAATGCGAGTCTTTTGCCATCCGGTGAATAACTGGAATCTGCGTTATAGCTGCCTTCAAAAGTGAGTCGTGTGACGCCGCCGCCGCTGGCTTTAATTTTGTAGATTTGTGGTTTTCCACCGCGATTGGATGTGAAGGCAATCCAGCGGCCATCCGGAGACCAGCTCGGTTCCGTATCGATGGACTCACTATGAGTGAGGCGATGTGCAGCGCCGCCATTGGCTCCAATGATATAGATTTCCGGATTGCCGTCTTTGGAAAGAGTCACAGCAAGCCGGCGTCCGTCAGGAGACCATGTGGGGGCGCCGTTGAGGCCGGAAGTGCTGCTGATGCGTATGCGCTTGCCGCTTGTCAGTGTCTGCACATAGATTCCGGGTCTGCCTTTATCAAAAGCGACATAGGCAAGACGGTTTCCGTCAGGAGACCATGCCGGAGACATGATCGGCTCATTGGATGAGAGCACGGTTTTTGCATTATGGCCGTCGGAATCAGAAATTTTCAGGGTGCGATGACGTTTATTGGCAACAACATAGGCAATCCGGGTCGCAAAAGCACCGCGTGTCCCGGTCAGCTTCTCGTAGATCAGGTCTGCAATATGGTGTGCGGCAAAGCGCTGGTCCTTGATTTTCGTCGTCACAGTTTCGCTCAGCAGTTTCTGTGATGACGCAGTATCGTAGAGAGAAAAATGCGCCTTGTAACCGGAACCTGTTTGCACGATCTGGCCTGTCACCAGATTATCAATATTTCTGGAGCGCCATGCTTCAGTATTGACCGCTGCACCCCAGGCAGGCGCCGGTGGCTGACTGGAGCGCGCGACCGGATTGAATTGACCGGAGCGTTTCAGATCTGCAGCAATAATTTCGGCAAAATCTGCTGTCAACGGAGTGCTGCCGCCATCACGGCTAAATGGGGCGATGGCAATGGATGTCGCATCCGAGTTGCCGCCGGTAATTTCAATCGTCAGCTCTGCATGCGCTGTCAAAGGCAGCAGCAACAGTGCGTAAAAGAAAATAAAAGCTTTTTGCATTATCTGATTCCAGTTGGAGAAAATTTTAATTTCAGGCTTCGAAACTTGTCGAATGCACTCCCTTTTGGCACCGGCAGTGGTGAAGCTTTTTTAACCGCATCCTGCGCCGAGCGATCGTACTCCGGATTACCACTCGAACGTGCGACTGTAACACTTGCGACAGCGCCGCCCGGGAAAAGTTTTACGCGCAACGAAGTCGTTAGTCCATCTTTGATCCCGGATGGCTTGCGCCAGTTGCGTGTTATTTTAGACCGAATCTGGGAAATATACTTATCATAATTTTTACCACCACCGCCTCCGCTGTGACGTCCTGATCCACCGCCACCGCTTCCACCACTCTTGCCTTTGTTGCTGGCTGCCCCCTGCTTGCGCGCTTTACCGGATTTATCACTGTTACCGGATTTACTCTTTGCGCTCCCGGCGGCTGCTTTTGATTTTTTCTCTGCTGCCTTCTTCTTAGCTGCTTTCTTGTCCGCAGCTTTCTTATCTGCTGCCTTCTTATCTGCTGCCTTCTTGTCTGCTGCTTTCTTGTCTGCCGCCTTCTTGTCCGCAGCCTTTTTATCTGCTGCTTTCTTATCAGCTGCCTTTTTATCCGCTGCCTTCTTGTCTGCCGTTTTCTTGTCCGCTGCTTTCTTTTTCTCTGCTGCTTTTTTCTTCTCCAACTCCCTTTTTTTCTTCTCATCAGCCTTT
>JAYELV010000220.1:0-3275 GCA_034717755.1 Pseudomonadota bacterium
TTGTTTTATCTCATTTTTTTGCTGGATAGAGTTGCAATGTCTCGGATTCTCGTTCTCAACGGACCAAATCTCAACCTTCTCGGCCGCAGAGAACCGCAGACATATGGTCGTGAGACGCTGGACGATGTTGATGAACGTCTGCAAAAACAGGCGCAACAGGCAGGCAAAAGCCTCGAACTCTTGCAATATAACGCCGAACACCTGCTCATCGAACGTATTCATGCCGCCATGGATGATGACACCGACTTTATCATCATCAACCCGGCCGCCTTTACCCATACCAGCATTGCCTTGCGTGATGCCCTCCTCGCTGTAGAGATCCCCTTTATCGAGGTGCATCTCTCCAATATCTATCAGCGGGAAACATTTCGTCATCACTCCTATTTATCTGACATTGCCGTTGGCGTTATCGCCGGTCTTGGCAGTCAGGGCTATGATCTCGCCCTGAGCGCCGCACTGACACATCTCTAGAGGGACAATCTGTGGATATTCGAAAAATCAAAAAACTGATCGAACTCGTCGAGGCCTCTGATGTGGCTGAAATCGAAATCAATGAAGGTGAAGACTCCATTCGGATCAGCCGTATCGGATCAGCCCAGCCAGCCGTCATGGCAATGCCGCAAATGATGCAGGCAGCACTGCCTCCTGAAGGCGCTCCAGCAGCTGTGCCGGCCACTGCCCCCGCAGAACCCCCGGCCGCTGCAGCGACAGAAGAGGAGGCCGCGCACACAGGCCACACTGTCAACTCACCAATGGTGGGCACCTTCTACCGCTCTGCATCCCCTGAATCCTCCACATTTGTCGAGGTCGGGCAATCCGTGACGGAAGGCGACACACTGTGCATCATCGAGGCGATGAAAATACTCAACCAGATCGAGGCGGATACCTCGGGCGTCGTGAAGAAAATATTGGTGGAAAACGGCCAGCCTGTCGAATATAACGAACCTCTGTTTGTCATCGAATAAGCGGAGGATCGCATGTTAAGCAAAGTACTAATTGCAAACCGCGGAGAGATTGCCCTGCGCATCCTGCGCGCCTGCCGTGAAATGGGAATACAAACCGTAGCAGTCCATTCTGAAGCAGATCGCACTCTCAAACATGTGCTGCTGGCAGATGAGGCTGTATGCATCGGACCCGCCGCCTCTGACGCCAGCTATCTGCAAATTCCCAACCTCATCAGCGCCGCCGAAGTCACCGATACGGTTGCGATTCATCCAGGCTATGGCTTTCTTTCTGAAAATGCCGATTTTGCCGAACGCGTGGAAGACTCCGGATTTATCTTTATCGGCCCCAAGCCGGAAACCATCCGCATGATGGGGGACAAAATTACCGCCATCGACGCAATGAAAGAGGCAGGCGTTCCCTGTGTTCCCGGATCCGACGGGCCGATCGACGAAAATGACGAAAAGGCCACCCTCAAGATGGCCAAGGAGATCGGCTATCCTGTCATCATCAAGGCATCCGGCGGCGGCGGAGGCCGCGGCATGCGCGTGGTGCACTCCGAAGGCTCGCTGCTGAATTCGATTGCACTGACCAAGAGCGAAGCCAGAACCGCCTTTAACAATGATATTGTCTACATGGAGAAATATCTTGAAAACCCCCGTCATGTAGAGTTTCAGGTGCTTTCCGATACGCATGGAAACGCCATTCACCTGGGTGAACGCGACTGCTCCATGCAGCGGCGCCACCAGAAAGTCGTCGAGGAGGCTCCGGCCCCGGGCATCAGCAGCAAGGTACGCAACAAGATTGGCGAACGCTGCGCCGAAGCCTGCCGCACCATTGGTTACCGCGGCGCCGGAACATTCGAGTTTCTGTATGAAAATGGCGAATTCTACTTCATCGAAATGAACACCCGCGTACAGGTTGAACACCCGGTAACCGAAATGGTCACCGGCGTTGATATTGTCAAGGAGCAGCTGCGCATTGCCGCCGGAGAGAAACTCTCCTACAAACAGAAGCACATCAAGATCAGGGGGCATGCCATGGAGTGCCGTATCAATGCCGAAGACCCCGATACTTTCATGCCCAGCCCGGGAAAGATCACCAACCTGCACTTTCCCGGCGGCCCCGGCATTCGCGTCGAAACTCACATCTATAACGGCTACACAGTGCCGCCCTACTATGACTCCATGATCGGCAAACTGATTGCCTACGGCGAAACCCGTGAATCCGCCATCGCGCGTATGCGTATTGCCCTGTCAGAGATGGTTATCGACGGCATCAAGAGCAATATTCCACTGCAGGCCGATATCATGAAAGATTCTGCTTTTCAAAAAGGCGGAGTCAATATTCACTACCTTGAGAAAAAACTCGGACTGTAAAAAAAGTTTGCCGTTGGCAGTCGTCAGTTTGCAGTAAAACAATTCCTCTTGCCGCCTACTGCCAACTGAAGACTGCAAACTTTCTTTTTAATCTGGTTCCCAAGTTCCAGCCTGGGCGCCAGCGAAACCTGCTTTGTTTTCTTTCTGCCTACTGCCAGCTGACGACTGCATACTTTGTTTTATGGCCTGGATCCAGATACATATCACTGCCGGCAAGCATGACGCGCCCTATGTCGAAACACTGCTGGAGGGAGTTGGCGCGCTCTGCGTAACTCTCACAGATGCCGGCGACGAGCCTCAACTGGAGCCAGCTCCCGGAGAGGAGAAATTGTGGAGCGAGACCATCATCACCGGCCTGTTCGATGCAGAAATCGATCAAAACAGGATCGAGCGAGCTGTACAGAAGGCTGCAGAGTCACAACATATTCAGCTGAAAATCGACACGGAAATTCTGCAGGACCAAACCTGGGAGCGCGCCTGGATGGAAAACTTTCATCCCATGCGTTTCGGCCAAAGACTTTGGGTGGTTCCAGGAGAGCAGCGCCTGCCTGCCGAAGCACAGAACGCTGTCGCTCTGATGCTTGACCCCGGCCTCGCCTTCGGCACCGGCACCCACCCGACGACCTCACTCTGCCTGTCGTGGCTGGATAGCATTGATCTGCAAGCACAATCAGTCATCGACTACGGCTGCGGTTCAGGGATCCTGGGTATCGCCGCACTACTGCTGGGAGCAAAATCAGTGACTGGCATCGATCACGATCCGCAGGCGCTGATCGCCAGCCGGCAGAATGCAGAACAGAACGGCGTCATGCAACAGCTGACATTGCTTCCAGCAGCAGAACCGGTCGGAAAACCATGTGACATCCTGCTCGCCAACATCCTTGCCAGCGTACTGGTTGAACTGGCGCCGCAACTGACCGGAATGGTAAAACCCGGCGGCGGCATTGCCCTCTC
>JAYELV010000220.1:3375-12037 GCA_034717755.1 Pseudomonadota bacterium
TTCCAGCAGCAGAACCGGTCGGAAAACCATGTGACATCCTGCTCGCCAACATCCTTGCCAGCGTACTGGTTGAACTGGCGCCGCAACTGACCGGAATGGTAAAACCCGGCGGCGGCATTGCCCTCTCGGGAATTCTGCATAACCAGGCGGAGATGGTTCAGCAGGCCTACCGGGGAGAGTTCACACTTGATCCGCCGCAGCAACTGGAAGACTGGATACTCATCACCGGCACACGAAAATAAAAGTTGGCAGTTTGCAGTTTGCAGTTTGCAGTTTGCAGTTTGCAGTTTGCAGTTTGCAGTTTGCACAAGTCTAATCGCATCATTGAAAACTGCCAACTTTCTTTTTTTGTTTTGCTGCCAACTGCATACTGACGACTGCAAACTTTTTTAAACCTCCGCGTAGAGATCATGCTCGGTTGCAGTGGTGATCTTTACTTCGACGAAGTCGCCCGGTTCGAGATCCCAGCTGCCGTTGATGAGGACATTGCCATCGATTTCAGGTGCATCGGCTTCACTGCGCGCCACCACATGATCGGGGTGCACTTCATCCACCAGTACGATCTGTGTTGATCCGATTTTGCGCTGCAGTTTTTGTGCGCTGATGTGCGCCTGCAGTTGCATAAATCGCTCCAGACGCTGCTGCTTTAGCTCCTCGGGAAGCTGTTCAGGAAGAGCATTGGCGGCCGCACCCTCAACAGGAGAGTAAGCAAAGCAACCGACACGATCGAGCTGCGCCTGCTGCAAAAAATCAAGAAGCTGTTCGAAATCCTCATCAGTCTCGCCCGGAAAGCCGACGATAAAAGTGCTTCGCAATGTCAGCTGCGGACAGACTTGCCGCCATCTGTGTATACGTTCAAGCACCTTTTCTGTCGCCGCCGGACGTTTCATGCGTTTTAGCACAGCTTCACTGCCATGCTGCAGCGGCATGTCCAGGTAGGGAAGAATGTGGCCTTCGGCCATCAGCGGAATCAGATCATCGACATGCGGATAGGGATAGACATAGTGCAGCCGGATCCATGCCTGCAGCTTTCCCAACTCGTTGGCCAGTTCACGGATACGGCTCGCGATCGGCCGCCCTTTCCAGAAATCCGGACGATACTTGATATCGACGCCGTAGGCGCTGGTATCCTGCGACACCACCAGCAGCTCCCTGACACCGGAGGCGACCAGATTTTCCGCCTCCTGCATTACTTCCGAAAGCGGACGACTGACGAGGCTGCCACGCATTTGCGGGATGATGCAGAAGCTGCAATGGTGATTGCATCCCTCGGAAATTTTTACATAGGCGTAGTGCTTCGGCGTCAGCTTGACCCCCTGGGGCGGCACCAGTGAAACAAAAGGATCATGCGGCGCCGGCAGATAGCGGTGTACATCCCTGATGACCTCGTCAGGAGCATGCGGTCCGGTAATAGCCAGTACATTGGGATGGGCATCGAGAATCTCGCCATCCCTGACGCCAAGGCAACCGGTCACAATGACCTTGCCATTCTCACTGAGAGCTTCGCCAATGGTATCGAGAGACTCCTCGACGGCTGCATCGATAAAACCACAGGTATTGACGATTACCAGGTCAGCATCGGCATAGTCATCACTGAAAACATAACCCTCTGCCCGCAGCCGGGTCAGGATACGCTCGGAGTCCACCAGGTTCTTTGGACAGCCAAGGCTGACAAAACCAATTTTTGGAGCATCATTCATGGACGTGTATTGAGCAGGTCGCTGAGTGACATGACGGCCATACTCTGCTCCCATCCTTCTGTGCCATGGGTCTCTAATACACCGATACGCATCAGCCTGTTGATATCCATCACTCTCTCCTCTCAATCATTAAAATTTGTTCTCTCGACGCAGGAGAGATCTTTGACTTTCCTCAGTCCTCAGTCCTCTGTCCTCTCTCCTCTATCACCCGCACCGCTGTAGTTGTGCCGCATATCGATTTGATGTCTTCTGCACCTGTTTCGCATAGTTCTTCAGCCAACGTTTACGTTTATAGGTTCCTCTGGCGTAACCACCCTGCCCTTCATGATAGGCCAGGTATTGGCTATAAGTATCAGATTTCGAGATCCCCAGTTTGCGCGATGAAACACTGGTGTACCAGCCGACGAAGTCGATGGCATCGTCAAAATCGTCACGATCGGCCCATCGACGTCCGGTATCACGCTTGTAGCCATCCCAGGTGCCATCCAGCGCCTGCGGATAGCCATATGCGGAAGATGCTCTGGGGCCGGGGATAAAGCCGAGATATTTTTTTCTCGGTGGTTTCGCCCTGGCGCGAAACGAGGATTCGTGTTTGAGAATCGCCATCATCACATGAACAGGCGTGCCCCAGCGCTTGCTCGCATCCCTGGCATCATCACGCCAGCCGCGCTTCTGCTCGAAGATACTGCAGATGTCATTACGGTTTTTTGGGGGTGTAGAAGAACAGCCGGCAACCATTAGAAAACACATTGCAATTAAGAAAATCCGTTGCCGCATCAAGAGTCACAACTCAGAGAATATTCAAAGTGAAGAGTCTATCCCTCATGTGTAAAGATGTCATTTGTTTTCCTGCATACTGCCAACTGCATACTGCAAACTTAGGAGTTGTCCATAAATAACTTCCCGATATCGTGAAGCAATGTTGTTCGTCTTCAAGGCGCAGCAAGGGGCGCATAGCAGCGTTATGTAACTCTTGCTGGAACGCAGAAGACGGGCAACAGGGCAAGCAGGATCGGGAAGTTATTTTTGGACAACGACTTAATAAGCTATACTCCAGTCTCACCAACGAGGAATCATACAATGAAAACCCTGTTTGCTGCTCTCTTCCTGTTAGCAGGATCATCTGCACATGCCGCCGCAGAAGGGAATTCCGGCGCCGCTTTTATTCATCACTTTGACGCAGACAAAGATGGCAAGGTAAGCCTGGATGAGTTCCGCGCTCCGGGGGATCAGTCATTCAAGACAATCGATGCTGATGGTGATGGTTTTGCCACGGCCGAGGAGGCTGCCGCATTCGAACAGAAAATGCGCGATATGATGCTAAAACGTAAACAGGCAGTCTCCAAATCAGGGAAAGATGACTCCTGAACATCTCTTTTGATTTCGAAATGATGAACAAAACCACGCAACACACGGACTACACAGAAATGAACAACTAGTCGTAGCTCATGCGGCGCAATGCTCTGTCGTTTATTGCGCCCTACGCCTGGAGATTGCCGCAGTCGCTTAGGCTCCCTCGCAATGACATCTGTGTTTATCTGTGTGCATCTGTGGATAAAAAAGCTGATCACAACTCAAAATAGAACAGCAGTGTGCGCTGCACGAAAGCGTTATTGTCGTCACTGACCATAAAGAACCGCTCGCCCCTGTGGCGCGTCAGGCCTTCGAAATTATCCAGCACCCAGCCTTTACTCGAGCTCAGTGTGGCGATAATTTTGAGCTCCAGTTTTCCCTCCTGTGTAAAGCGCCCCTCTTTGAGGGTTACGATCAGCGGGCTCATGAAGGAGTGCCAGGCGCGCTCCATAAACAGGATGCGGCCGTCCGGAAGCGTCTCCATTGCGGTCACGCCATTGCCTTTATGCTTCTCCATGTGATACTCCCAGCTCTCTCCGCTCAACGCATACAGCAGTTGATTCTTCCTGCCTTTCATCGGGCGCTGGGCGATGGTCAGCATGCCTTTTTCAGGGTGTAGAGTGACAGCCTCCAGCATCTGGTTGGTGGTGCGATAGTTGTTTTTATTGGCGAGTATCGGCGGCAGGAGATAGGTCTCTATCATTTTTCCCTGCGGCGTAAAGCGGATAATCTGTGGAATTTTCTCAAAGGAGACCACCAGCCCGGAGTCTCCCTGAATACCGTTGTCAGCATTAATGACAAAGGCGCCTTCGGAATCCCTGTGATTCCACTTGAGACGTTTACCTTTATTATTGCCTAGCTTGTGAGTGGCCAGCAGATCGACAGCTGTCAGTTTTCCCTTGTCAAACGAGGGCT
Organism: Pseudomonadota bacterium; assembly: GCA_034717755.1. Classification (GTDB taxonomy): domain Bacteria; phylum Pseudomonadota; class Gammaproteobacteria; order Chromatiales; family Chromatiaceae; genus Sva-25. The sequence goes on from JAYELV010000220.1 coordinate 7,344, forward strand.
GCAGATGATGCAGGAGCCCCTTATCCGTCACAGCATAAAGCAGCCCCTCATCCTCGTCCCATGCCAGCGCCGAAATTCCTGTGATGTGAACACCATCAGCGCTTTTGGCGCTGAGTTTGACAACTCCCGATGGTTTTATTTCCGGCGTCTCCTTGCCAACATAGATTAGCGTCTCTGAAGAGATGATTTCAGCCTGGGAAGGCGGCGCCAACATTAGCAGTAAAAGCAACAACCCGTCAGGATAAGGAACTCTTCTCACTACTTGAACACTTCGATATCACCAAGACCCACACGCACCACCTCTGGTATCTCATCCTCCATCAGCACCACTGTGGTCGGCTCGATGCCGCAGTAGCCGCCGTCGATAATCAGGTCGACCTGGTGTCCAAGGATGTCACGCATCTCATAAGGATCTGTCAATGGCATATCATCGCCGGACAGTATCAGGGTGCTGCTCATGAGAGGCTCGTTGAGTCTCTCCAGTAGAGCCAGCGCAATCGGGTTGTCCGGAACACGAATGCCGATGGTCTTGCGTTTCGGATGCTGCAGCCTGCGCGGCACCTGCTTGGTCGCCTTGTGGATAAATGTATAGGGACCGGGTGTGAGACTCTTGATGAGCCGGTAGTGGCTGTTGCTGACTTTTGCGTAGAGAGCGATTTCAGAGAGATCCCGGCACAGCAGTGTAAAGTTATGTTTGTCATCCAGCTGACGAATACGACGGATACGATCCATCGCCTTCTTGTCTCCGGTATGGCATCCCAGCGCATAACCGGAATCGGTAGGATAGATGATGACGCCGCCGGAGTGAATAATCTCCACCGCCTGGTTAATCAACCTTGCTTGAGGATTTTCAGGGTGAATCTGGAACAGTTGCGCCATCTGCTACTCCGGCTGAGATGGTGAGGAGTAAAACATCGCCAGCAGCATCAGTACAACACCAACACTGATGGCGCTGTCCGCCACATTGAAGGCAGGCCATGACCATTGTTGATAGTAGATCAGTAAAAAATCGATCACATGTCCGTAAGCGATGCGATCAATCAGGTTGCCGACAGCACCGCCGATGATCAGCGACAGGGCTGCTGCATTGAGCTTTTCGTGTGCCGGCAGACGCTTGAGCCAGACAACCAGGATAATCGTGACGACAGTTGCCAGAATGGTAAAAAACCAGCGCTGCCAGCCACCGGCATCCGCCAGAAAGCTGAATGCAGCACCCGGATTGTAGGCGAGGGTCAGATCAAAAAAGCCATCGATGACTGGCTGCCTGGCATGCAGCAAAAAATTGTTGTCGATCCAGACTTTGGTCAGCTGATCGATAACAATCACTGCAATTGAGAGCCACAGCCACTTGAGCATCAGGCATACTTCCGCTGTTCGCCTGCACCATCAACATTGCTAATACAGCGGCCACAGAGATCAGGGTGTGTCTCATCACTCCCCACATCTTCCACATGATGCCAGCAGCGTTCACACTTCGGCTGCTGCGATGCTGTCACCATCACTTTCAATTCTTCGAGTTCGGTGTTACGTGCATCATCCGGCGCCTCGCTGAGCAGTCTCGCCTGTGAAGTAATCAGCACAAAACGCAGCTCATCATCTAACTGTGATAGCGCAGTATGGAGTTCTCCCCCGCAATAGAGCGTCACTTCAGCATCCAGCGATGAGCCGATGGCTCCCTCCTTGCGCAGCAGCTCCAGCTCCCTGCCGACAGCAGAGCGTGTGGCCATGATCAGCCGCCACTGTGCGGCGCTGATCACCTCTCTCTCACCCAGTTTGAAGAGCCCCTCATACCAGGTCTCGAGGAACACCGATTGTTCACGCTCACCGGGCAGGCGCTGCCACGCCTCGTCGGCGGTAAAACTTAAAATCGGTGACAACCAGCGCAACAGCGCTTCCAGAATATGATACATCGCAGTCTGGCTGGAACGACGCGCTACACTGTCCGCCTGGCAGGTGTACTGGCGGTCTTTGGTGACATCCAGGTAGAACCCCCCCATCTCGTTGATGCAGAAGTTCTGGATCTTCTGATAGATCAGGTGAAACTGATACTCTTTGTAGGCGGCAATGATCTCCTGCTGCAGCCTGGCGGCGCTATCCACGGCCCAGCGGTCCAGTGGCAGCATCTCCCCGGCTGATACCAGGTTGTGTGCGGGATCAAATCCATGCAGGTTGGAAAGCAGGTAACGCGTGGTGTTGCGAATGCGGCGGTAAGCGTCTGCCGTGCGTTTGAGAATCTCGTCTGAGACGGTCATTTCGCCACGATAATCCGTGCCGGCTACCCACAGTCGAATGATATCTGCACCGAGATTTTTCATCACCTTCTGCGGCTGCAGCACATTCCCCATGGACTTGGACATCTTGTGTCCTTTGGCATCGACCGTGAAGCCATGCGTCAGCACCTGCTTGTAAGGCGCCTGTGCATACATCGCCGTGGAGGTCATCAAAGAGGACTGAAACCAGCCGCGATGCTGGTCAGACCCCTCCAGGTAGAGATCAGCAGGAGCGCGCAACTGCTGGCGCTGCTCGAGCACGCAGGCATGGGAGACACCAGAGTCAAACCACACATCCAGCGTATCTGTGACCTTTTCATAGTGTTCGGCATCGTCACCCAGCAATTCGCCCGGCGGCATGGAAAACCATGCCTCGACACCCTCCTGCTCTACAGCCTGAGCCACCTTCTCGATAAGCTCAACCGAATCCGGATGCAGATCACCCGTGTGTTTATGAACAAACAGCGCAATCGGCACACCCCAGGTGCGCTGCCTTGAAATACACCAGTCCGGACGGCCCTCCACCATGCCTTCGATGCGCGCCCTGCCCCACTCAGGCAGCCAGTCGACCCGGCCGATCTCTGTCAGGGCAGCCTGTCGCAGCCCGTTCTTCTCCATGCTGATAAACCACTGCGGCGTTGCGCGGAAGATGATCGGAGTCTTGTGACGCCAGCAATGCGGATAGCTGTGGGTGACACGCGTCATCAGCAGCAATGCCTGGTGTTGCTGCAACACCTCGATAACGTGCTCGTTCGCCTTGAAAACATGTTCACCGGCAAAAAACCCGGTTCCCTCTTCGAAGACGCCATTGCCGCCTACCGGGTTATCGACAGCAAGATCATACTTCTGACCGACAACAAAATCCTCGACACCATGACCTGGGGCGGTATGCACCGCACCTGTGCCGGCATCCAGGGTGACATGCTCGCCAACAATGACTGGGACCTCCCTATCGTAGAAGGGATGCTGCAGCTGCAGACCTTCGAAAGCGGCGCCATTGGCATAAGCGAGCACATGATATTTTTCGATATTCCAGCGATCCATGGTCTCTTTGAGCAATCCCTCGGCAACCAGCAAACGCTCGTCACCATGAGCACCGTGGCACTGCACCACGACATATTCGAGCCCCGGATTCAATGCCACCGCGCGGTTGGCGGGAAGCGTCCAGGGTGTCGTCGTCCAGATGACGACACTCAGGGGACCTTCGCCATGATGATCAGGAACCGAGTGACAGGCCGCAAACAGCGCCTCTTCATCGACGACGCCGAAGCGCACATCGATCGCATAGGATTCCTTGTCCTGATGTTCCACCTCGGCTTCAGCCAGGGCCGATCCGCAGTCGGTGCACCAGTGGACCGGCTTGTAGCCTTTTTCAAGGTGGCCGTTGGCAACGATCTTTCCCAGCGAACGAATGATGTTGGCTTCGTACAGATAATTCATGGTGAGGTAGGGGTTTTCCCACTCCCCGAGCACACCGAGACGTTTGAAATCTTCACGCTGGGCATCGACCTGCTTGCCCGCATAGGTGCGGCACGCCTTGCGAAACTCGGCGGCAGTCACTTTCCGCCCGGGCTTGCCAACCTTCTTCTCCACCTGCAGTTCGATCGGCAGACCGTGGCAATCCCAGCCCGGTACATAGGGGGCATCGAAGCCATCCAGGGTGCGGCTTTTGATAATGATATCTTTCAACACCTTGTTGACTGCATGGCCGATATGAATCTGACCATTAGCATAGGGGGGGCCGTCATGCAGAATAAATTTCGGGCGGCCTGCACAGATTTCACGGATCTTCCCATAGAGATCGTTATGCTCCCACTGGTGCAGCATATTCGGCTCACGCTGGGCCAGGTTGGCCTTCATCGGAAAACCTGTTTTAGGAAGATTGAGGGTCTCTTTATAACTTTTTGTCACTGTCTCTGTTCCAGTTGTATCTAATAAAATAAGGTAACTATTCAGTACGTGCGAGATCATAAGGGAATAAGCGGAAACGCAACCCTGCAAGTCTGTTTTTTCCACTGATAAATACAGATAAAGAGATGTCATAATATCTGTGTGTATCAGTGTTCATCGTCATTTCTCAATAACTCCGTGCAGAAAAGCAGGGTTGGGACTTGCTTTTCAGGGCTTCCGCCGAATAAATGCTCCTGCGTTTTCGGCACTTCCGCCATCCATGGCGGTCGAAAACAGGGATGTTTTATCAGAGCTTATGACATACATGGATGTATTAATGTCGCCAGAGGCAGGATGCCGGAAGCGACCAGGGATGTATTCACGCGTCCCTGAAAGGCTGGTCCTGACCCTGCGCAAACCCAAATCATGCACGGGAATATTGAGAAGTTACTGTTCATCTGTGGTTGATTTTCTTTTTTCGTGTTTTTCGTGACTTTCGTGGTCAATTATTTTGCTCATGGATGCGCCTCGCCT
>JAYELV010000221.1:0-3046 GCA_034717755.1 Pseudomonadota bacterium
CTTACCGTATTAAAGACTCGACGCTTTTCGTTCCGCGTGACTTTGATATTTCTCCCTATTTTAGCGTTGTTAAACCAACCATCGAAAAGGCATACAATTACCAATCCATCAAATGGGAAGACTCTTCACAGGAATGAATGCTTCATACCTGAAGCTGAAAACCCTATTTTATTGATTATTCGTCAACTGTCATCCCGTGGGAGCGAGGTACGAGTGACGAGGGATCTTAAAGTTTTGAACACCAGGGTCTCTCTGCCGTACATGGATCTACAAATGCCGTGAGGGCAGGATGCACAAGAACGGCCTGCGTCGAGCTGACAAACCGGAAATACATGATGCCAAATCTTTCTCTTTTTCTATTTTAAGCACAGCATGAAAAAACCTGAACTCTTGTCGCCTGCCGGCACTATCAAGAATATGCGTTATGCCTTTGCATACGGCGCAGATGCCGTCTATGCGGGTATGCCGCGCTACAGTCTGCGCGTGCGCAACAACGATTTTCTGCAACAGAATCTGCGCGAAGGCATCGACGAGGCGCATGCGCAGGGGAAGCAATTTTTCGTCGCCACCAATGCGATGCCGCATGGCGCCAAGCTGAAGACTTTTATCGATGACATCAGACCGGTGATCGAAATGCAGCCGGATGCGCTGATCATGGCTGATCCGGGGCTGATCATGATGGTGCGTGAACACTGGCCGGAGATGGATGTCCACCTCTCGGTGCAGGCCAACAGCATGAATGCGGCGAGCGTCAGGTTCTGGCAATCCGTGGGGCTGACGCGCGTCATACTGTCACGCGAACTGTCGCTTGATGAGATCGAGGCGATTCGCCAGGATTGTCCGGAGATGGAGATCGAGGTTTTCGTGCATGGAGCACTCTGCATTGCCTACTCCGGGCGCTGTCTGCTGTCGGGCTATTTCAATCACCGTGATGCCAATCAGGGTTCCTGTACCAACGCCTGCCGCTGGGAGTACAAGGTTGGCGAGATAGAGCCTGCTGCTGAAGTTTCGCTGGATGCGATCAGCCGTCATCCCGAGGCGGATAAAACCTGGTACCTGGAAGAGAAGCAGCGCCCCGGTGAGTTCATGCCGATCATGGAGGATGAGATGGGAACCTATATCATGAATTCCAGGGATCTGCGTGCTGTGGAACATGTGCACAGGCTGGTCGATATTGGCGTCGATTGCCTCAAGATTGAAGGCAGGACCAAGTCCCATTACTACACGGCGCGCACCACCCAGGTCTACCGGCGCGCCATCGATGATGCAGCTGCAGGGCGTCCTTTCGATCCACTGCTGCTGGATGACCTCGAAGCACTTGCAAACCGGGGCTACACGGACGGCTTTCTGCAGCGTCATGAGAGTCACGAGATGCAGAACTACCGTGCCGGCATCTCCAAAAATATGCGCCAGCAGTTTGTCGGTGAGATTACCGGGCGGCAGAATGGCATGCTGGAGATCATGGCAAAAAACAAATTCCTGGTTGGCGACGAGCTTGAGTTGTTGTCACCGCAGGGGAACAGGCGTTTCCAGCTTGAGCAAATCGAAGATCTCAATGGTGAAGCGATGCAGGAGGTTCCAGGCGGCGGCTGGCAGGTGCGTATCAAGGCGCCGCAAGGGGATTATGAATTGGGCCTGCTGACACGGTTTCTCTGATAGTAAAGGAGTGAGGACTCAGGACTTGGGACTTGGGACTCAGTCCTCACCACTCACTCCTATGTCGTCTACCAGCTGCGCCAGGCTGCTGAGATTGTTGCTAATGCGGATCAGTATCGAGTCTTCGACAGCAATGACAGAAGCCGAGCGAGACTCCTGATCAAATAGAGACAGCTCTGTTCCCCGATCTCGATGAATGTGTTTGGTTGCAGGTTTGGCTGTGAACTATACTCACAATCTGTGCGTTTGTAATGATTGAAGCGGCACTCTTCAGGAGAGACGATGAAAAATGATGATTCAATGCTCTGCGCACGCGATCAGCTGGCGAAACTGCTAACGCAACAGGAGTTGTTGCTGGCAGTCGCCGAGTCCTGTACCGGCGGCTGGCTGTCGAAGTTGTGTACCGATATCAGTGGTTCGAGCAACTGGTTTGATCGTGGCTTCGTGACATACAGCAACCGGGCCAAACAGCAGATGCTTGGTGTCAGCGTGCAAACGCTGCAACAGCATGGCGCCGTTAGCGAAGCTGTCGTCATCGAGATGGTGACAGGCGCCCTGCAGCATAGCGACGCCCATGTTGCAGTCTCCATCAGTGGTATTGCGGGACCTGACGGTGGCAGTGATGACAAACCGGTCGGCACGGTCTGGTTTGCCTGGAAACACATCTCGATGCCGGCTACAGCGAGTTGCTACCGCTTCGACGGCAACAGGAATGCTGTTCGCAGTCAGGCTGTAGAGAGAGCACTGCGGGGGTTGCTGGAAATTGTCAAAGCATGACCAACGACTCTTTTTTGCACTGCGGCCTGATCAGGAGGTGCGTGAGCAGCTGGCGCAACTGCAGCGTGATTGCAAACAGCCCGGAGCAAATGCTCACCGCGCAGAGAATTTACACATGACGCTGGCTTTTCTCGGCATGGTTGACGAGGGGCGCATTGAGACGATTTGCAGCATGGCGTCCCGTATCACAGAAGGTGGATTCAGGCTCAGACTCGACCATACGGGGTACTGGCGCCGCCCCAAAATCCTGTGGTGTGCGCCATCGCATACACCGCAGTATCTTGCATCACTGGTCAAACAACTCTGGCAGGGACTTGAAGGTTGCGGTTTTGAACAGGAGCAACGAGAGTACCGTCCGCATGTCACCCTGATGCGCAAGGCAGCTGCAGTCAAACCGCAGCAACTCAAGTCGCAGATCATCTGGCCGGTTTCACACTTTGAACTGATGTGGTCGCATCACAAGGATGGTGCGCTTCACTATGAGACCCTGGATCGCTGGGTGCTGATTGGTTCAGAATAATTATTTTTTTTGCCACAGATGAACACAGATGAAATAACTTCTTAAAAGCCTGTGTAGATGCCGTTATTGCGAAGGGGCCTCAGCGACAGTGGC
>JAYELV010000222.1:0-3039 GCA_034717755.1 Pseudomonadota bacterium
GGCGCTTTCACCGATCTTTGATTCAATACGGATCTTCCAGCGCCGTCATCCGGCTTTGGGTTGCCGGATTTCGCTTCCGCTCATCCGGCCTACAGGTTTTTCCTGCACGGACTTTTTGAGAAGTTACTCAAAACATAAACTTCTCAATCACCCTGTGCAATTCGCGGTCAGATGACCGCTCCCACAACAATTGCTGACCACAAACGTAGTGGTCTTCTGACCACGATTGACAAGCGCTGTCACTCTGACTGCATACACGGAGTTATTGAGAACTTACTCAAAACATATGGATTCCGGCTAAAAGCATGCCGGAATGACGTGTTTTTGCAAGAGGCTCTTTTGATGAGACTTAATTCCGGATGACAAACATTTCACTCGTTCAGGGCGACATCACCAGCGCCGATGTTGACGCTATCGTCAATGCTGCCAACTCCAGAATGCTTGGCGGCGGCGGTGTCGATGGAGCAATCCATCGAGCCGCAGGCCGGGCATTGTTAGAGGCCTGTAAACAGGTAAAACCCGTCAACGGCATTCGCTGTCCGGTCGCTGAGGCCAGGATCACCCCGGCAGGTCAACTCAAGGCCAGGTATGTCATTCACACCGTTGGTCCTCGATATCGGATCGATTCCCATCCGCAAGAATTCCTGCGAAATGCATACAGGAATTCATTGCAGCTTGCCCTGGAAAACAGCTGCAAGTCGATAGCATTCCCTGCCATCTCATGCGGTGTGTATGGCTACCCGATGGATGAGGCTGCGGAGATTGCACTCGGCGAGTCTTCCAAAGAGGAGTATCAAACCCTGAGCATCTCGTTTTTTCTGTTTTCGCAGTCAGATTTGGATGTGTGGCGGTCAGTGCATGAATCTCTTCAGAGATTGAAATGAACTCAAAATTTTTGTACAATTTAAATACGTACAAATAGAATGATATACCATGCCCCGGATTCCTGTAGAAAATAACGACCGAATGTCGTTGCGTATTGCCGCGCAAGATAAATCGCTGGTCATGCGCGCAGCCACCTTACAACATACTAATTTGACCGAGTTTGTCATCCGAACTGCTGTATCAGCAGCACGGGAAGTCATCGATCAGAATGAACGGCTTGAGCTTACTCAGCGGGACAGCTTGCATGTTCTGGACCTTTTGCAAGAGCCACCGGCGCCCAATGAAAAACTCATGGCGGCTGCTTTTGCTTTACCGAAGTAATCATGGCGCTTCCTGTCTGGCATGAAGAACCAATTAGCAAACAGCATAATCGGCAAGATTTTGATTGTGGTGATAGAACACTTAACGAGTTCTTGAGACAGCATGCGCGTAAGAGCCACGAAAAAGGTGGGGCAAAGACGTTTCTTGCTGTTGATGACACCAACCGGAATAAGATTCTCGGGTTTTATAGTTTGAGTCCAGCATCTATTGCTTATGAGCGTACACCTGAAGTCGTAAAACGCGGGCTGGCGCGTCATGATGTTCCGGTATTTAGACTTGCCAGACTAGCGGTGGATTGCTCTGTCCAGGGACAAGGAGTTGGTGGACAACTTTTGCTCGCAGCAGGGCGGCGCTGCTTGTTTGTTGCGACCCAGGCAGGCGGTGTTGCATTGCTCATCGACGCCAAAAATGAAAGGGTTGCCGAGTGGTACGCCAGCTATGGTGCTGTTCCACTCCTCGATGCGCCGCTGTCGCTACTATTGCCTTTTAAAACGATCCACGCTGCCCTCAAAGCAGCTGGTAAGTTGTGATATTGCCGATAAAGGAGCGGGAAAGAGAATAAATATGGATTCCGGCTAAAAACATGCCGGAATGAGGGTATTTTGCTAATACATCATTATGCTACTCGATATTCTGCACCTGTTCACGCATCTGTTCGATCAGCACTTTGAGTTCTACGCCGATGGCTGTCATCTGCTGATCGGCTGATTTGGATGCCAGGGTGTTGGCTTCGCGGTTGAGTTCCTGCATCAGAAAATCGAGGCGTCGGCCTATCGGCTCGCTGCGTGCGAGCACATGTTCCACCTCTTGCAGATGCGCCCTGAGCCTGTCCATCTCCTCGTCCACATCCAGCCGCTGGGCGAGCAGCGCCATCTCCTGCTCCAGGCGCTCCGGTTCCAGTTCTGCTTTCATCTCTGAAAGTTTATCTTCAAGACGCTGGCGAAATGCGGCAACCACCACCGGAATGCGCTCCCTGGCCAGCTCCACCTGCTGGTGGCAGGCGGCAACACGCTCCAGAATCATCGCCTCCAGTTTCTCGCCTTCACGTTCACGGCTCTCGCGCATCTGTTTGAGCGACTCTTGCAGCAACTCCATAGCCGCCTGCTGCAGCGGCTTCATGTCCGCTGTTTCGGAGAATGCCACTCCGGGCCAGCTGAGCACATCGAGTGAGGTTGGAGATTTGACATCCGGAGCATGGATGGTCACTTCACGCAGCGCCTTGTGCAGCATCTCGACCATCGGAATACTGACACTCAGTGCCGCAGCATTGGTTGCGGCAGGGGCATAGCGCAGGTTCAACTCGACCTTACCGCGTTTCAGCCACTTGCCTGCGAGCTCGCGCACTTTGGGTTCAAGTACGCGAAACTCCTCCGGCATGCGCACGAAGAGTTCCAGGTAGCGATGGTTCACCGAGCGCATCTCCCATACCAGCACCCCGCTTTCGAGTTGCCTGTCGAGTCGTGCAAAGGAGGTCATGCTTGCTGTCATAGTTCGATCCTGAAACTGTCCATTGATGGGCGTATAATAACCCGATTCGACAACAGAGTAACTTCTCATAATCCCCTTGCTCAGCGTGAATCCATGCAGAGTCGGGGTCCGCCTTTCAGGGACGCGTGAATACGTCCATGTAAACTCTGATAAAACATCCCTGTTTTATACAGCCCTAAAAGGTGGATCCCGCCCCTGCTTTCAACACGGAGTCATTTGGATATCAGACATCAAACGGAGAACATCTTGAACAGACCCGACAACCGCCAGGCCGATGAATTACGCCCCATCAACATCACCCGAAACTACACCAAACACGCAGAGGGCTCGGTGCTGATCGAGTGC
>JAYELV010000223.1:0-2277 GCA_034717755.1 Pseudomonadota bacterium
TTGCGCACTACGCACGCAGCGGTGAGTTGCAACAGCCGGCCCGCTACCGGCTCGCATTTCGCGAACTCGGTCTTGCAATCGGACTGCACGCCGTGGAACGCATGCACCTGGCGGTTGAAGACGAAGTATTGAGTGAACAGCTGGGGACACTCATGCGATATATGTCCCTTCGCGATGAGATCGAAACATTCTGGCGTGATCCTGCACATCAACGCAGCAATACATGGACTGATCATCAGGAGATCAATGAAGTGATGCTGGCGACAACGCTTGCGCCGGAGGGGTTTCTGGTGCTTCTTCCTTTTTAAGTGTTGGACAGCCTGTTAGAGCATCTCCAACAGCCGCACCAGTCTGTTCAATTTCACATCCTCCTCAAGCGCTCCCTCCCAGAATTTATAGGTAACAGCTTCACCCTCTTCACCGACGGTCAATCGTGCTTCGAATGCCACTGCTCCTTCGGGCATGGGGTATTCATACGGAATGCCGAGCGCCTGGATTGCATCAAGCAATTCATCCTCTTGCTGCCTGGTTAACAAACCACTGCGCGGAGGCTGGCTGGTATAGGTGCCACTCTGAACGACGTATTCACCGCTACTGCCGATCTCCACGACAAACGCGTAATCTTCTTCGCCTACTACCTGATACTTGATTGGAACCATGTGTGTCTACCTTCGTGCGTTGATCAGAGATTTTTAGTATAGAGCAAGTCTCTTTATCATCTCCGTCAGGGTGATATTTTATTTAAAAATTCCTCGATCAGAGTAGTCAGCCCCGGTTCACCAACTTCGGCAAATTCATAACGCGCTCGTATCACAGGCTTGTCTATTTCGATCAACGCGCCGATATCACAGGGGGTTGCGGTCACCACAACATCCACATCCGTCGCATTGATGGTTTCACACAACGCCTCGAGCTGTGATGGATGATAGCCTATGGCAGGAAGTACAGCGCCGATATGGGGATAGTTCGCATAGACATCGGCAATTTCCTTCACTGCATAATTGCGGGGGTCTATAATTTCAGCCGCCTGTGCCTCTGCAGCAGCTACATAACCTGCTCCATAGGGCATGCCGCCATGTGTAATGGTCGGCCCGTCTTCTATCACGAGAACCCGCTTGCCACGTACGGCATGAGGATCATCCAGCTGTACCGGTGAGGCGCCGCGTACAATGGCCGCTGCCGGATTGATCCGGCGGGCATTATCGGTCACCATTTGAATATCGGCATCCGCCGCCGAATTTACCTTGGAGATGAGAATGATATCTGCTGTCCGCAGTACAGCCTCACCCGGATAATGTGTCGTCTCGTCTCCCGGGCGAAGCGGATCAACCATGACGATGTGCAGATCCGGACGAATAAAGGAAAAATCATTGTTGCCGCCATCCCACAGGATGATATCCGCCTCACTTTCGGCGAGAGCCACAATTTCAGCGTAATCGACCCCTGCGTAGACTACATTACCCAGGAGCAGGTGCGGTTCATACTCTTCACGCTCCTCAACCGTACATTCTGCGGCTTCCAGGTCAGCTCTCGACGTGAAACGCTGTACGGACTGACGCTCGAGATCACCATAGGGCATGGGGTGGCGTATCACAGCAACTTTCAGGCCGCGTTGCTTCAGAAGTTTCGATAACCAGCGTGTCGTCGGGGATTTTCCACAACCGGTGCGAACCGCACAGACTGCTATAACCGGCGCCTTTGCCTTCAACATGGTGCGTTCGGGCCCCAGCATCACGAAGTCTGAACCGGTTGCAAGGACGACAGAAGCCTTGTGCATGACCAGGGCATGGCTGACATCACTATAGGCGAACACAACCTTGTCGATACTCTCTTTGCGACACAGTGCATCGAGTTTGGATTCATCATGAATCGGAATTCCATCAGGATAACCGGGGCCGGCAAGAGAAGCCGGGTATCGTCGCCCGGCAATATCCGGGATCTGTGTTGCGGTAAAGGCGATCACATCGTTGTCAGGGTCATTGCGATACACCATGTTGAAATTATGAAAATCACGACCGGCGGCGCCCATAATGATGATGCGAGTGGCTTTTTGATGATTCGACATTGATTGTTTTTGCTTTGTATACGCTGGTAAATTGGATAGCCTGGACAAGCTCAAGTTCCATAGCCCCGATGTATCTTGATAAATCGAAGGTTATACTAAATATGACGAATAATACACGCTGTCGTACGAATGAGGCTGTCAACGCGTTATTGGAAATTTCCTGTACGCACTATCAGATCTTTTTTGAAACATCAGGTACTTGCCAGCACTAA
>JAYELV010000223.1:2377-4543 GCA_034717755.1 Pseudomonadota bacterium
CTAACCTCGGAATTTAAAGAGACAACGGCTGCAGACATGCTGGATACATTCCATGACGGGATGGAAAAGGCTGTGGTTGCTTGTACGTGAGTAGGGTTTCGCTACTCTGGAAAAGAGTCTTGCAATGAAGAAACAAACCTTTATACCACTCTTGGTCAGCCTGCAGCTGATGGCATCTACTGTGCTCGCTCTACAGGGAGATGCTGAGAACCCTCCCCCGCTGCTGGACATGGAGCTCTTCTTCGGCGCTCCCAGGATATCGGGGGCGCAGCTATCGCCTGACGGCCAGTGGATGTGTTTCATCAAGGCATACAAGGGTGTGCGCAATATCTGGCTCAAGCGCGCCAAAGAACCCTTCGAGGCCGCCCGCCGCGTAACTGACAGCCGCCACCCCGTGCCGTCCTGCTTCTGGAGTCGCAACAGCGACTACCTGCTCTACGAGCAGGACAAGGGCGGCGACGAGATGTACCACATCTGGAGGGTCAAACTGGCAGATGTCGGCAAGAGAGAAGAGAAAGTTCCTCCGGCTATGGATTTAACTCCGCTGAAAGAGGTGCGCACCGTCATTTATGCACTGCCGAGGAATCAGCCTGAGACCATCATCCTGGGATTGAACCTGCGCGATCCAGGCATCCACGATCCCTACAGGGTGGATATCTCCACCGGCAAGCGCGAACTGGTGCGCGAGAACAGGGAGCAGATCGGTTCATGGATTTTCGACCAGAACGGCGAGCTGCGTCAGGCGATGCGGAGTCTGTCCGGCGGCGGCGTGGAGCTCCTCCGCGTGGAGCCCGAAGGTTTCACCCGCATCACCGCAGTCACCGCCGAGGAGGAGCTGACCCTGCTCGAGTGCAGCGATGACAACAACAGCTGTTATGTCGTCAGCAACGCCGGCAGGGAGGTCGACCTGCTGCGGCTCATGCTGTTGGACCTGGCGACGGGCAAAATGGAGTTCGTCGAACAGGACCCGGAGGGAGATGTGGATTTCGGCACCGCCGCTTTTCATCCGCTCAGCGATACATTGCAATTTACCTCCTATCTCGGCGACCGCCTGCGCGTCTACCCAAAGACGGAGGAGGCTGCCCGTCTGTGGAAGGGCCTGCGCAAAGCGCTGCCGGACGGTGAGATCACCTTCGTCAGCCTCGCCGATGACCTGTCGCTGCTGCTCGTCAAGGTCTCCAGCGATGTCGATCCCGGCTCCATCTATCTCTATGAGCCGGAGAACGGCAAGAGCACCCTGCTCTACCGCGTGCGTCCCGATTTACCCAGGCAGCATCTGGCGCAGATGCAGCCGTTGAGCTTCATTGCCCGCGACGGCATGACCATCCATGCCTACCTGACGCTCCCCGGGGGCGTCGCACCCCGCAATCTGCCGCTGGTGATGTACATCCACGGCGGACCCTGGAGGCGCAACACCTGGCGCTCCGATCCCTATGTGCAGTTCCTGGCGAATCGCGGCTACGCCGTGATGCAGGTGAACTATCGCGGCTCCGCCGGCTATGGCAAGCGCTACCTCAATGCCGGCATCCGCGAACATGGCACAGGAGCCATGCAGCATGACATCACGGATGCCGTCGCCTACCTGAAGAGAAAGGGGATTGCCGATCCCGAACGCATCGCCATCTTCGGCGGCTCCTTCGGCGGCTATCTAACCCTGGCAGGCGTGACATATACGCCCGATCTCTATGCCTGCGGCATTCCCTACGCGGCCCCCTCGAACCTGGTCACCTTCACCGAGAGCTTCCCGGAATACTGGAAGCCGTTTCTCGAAAACACCTGGCACAGGTGGGTCGGCAATCCCGCCATAGCGGCTGACCGTCAGGAGATGATTGCCCGCTCGCCGCTGTTCAAAGCAGACCGCATCAAGACGCCACTACTGGTGATTCATGGCGCCAACGATCCGCGCGTCAAGCAGAGCGAGGCCGGTCAGATCGTGACAGCCCTGCGTGACAGGGGCAAGCCGGTGGAATACCTCGTTGCGCCAGACGAAGGCCACGGTTTCAACGCCGCCCGCAACCGCATGGCCATGGCGGCGGCCATCGAACAATTTCTCGCCAAACATCTGGGCGGCCGCTACCAGAAGAAGGTGCGCCCGGAGATTCGCAAACGGCTTGCCGGGATGAGGGTGGATGTATCAACGTTGAAAACGAGTTCGCCGAATAGCGA
>JAYELV010000223.1:4643-11931 GCA_034717755.1 Pseudomonadota bacterium
TATCTCCGCATTCAACTACGATCTCGGGGTCACCATGGGAACACAGGAGTCAGCGGAACAGATCTCTGATGTTGGTGCTGCCTTCTGGTACGGCTTCGCATTCGGTGATCTCGTGACCTATATACCCCTTCTTGCCATGGGACTGATTGGCTACTGGCTAAGCCAGATGTGGGGCCGTATGCTCCTCGCTGCTGCACTTGGAATCACTGTGTACTGGCCAGTTGTTTGTCTGGCTGCGGTCGTTGATGCAAGGGGTGCAGCAGGCTGGAATCTCACTGGCGAAGCAGCCTACTGGATTGTGCTTCCCCTGATTGTACTGTGGGGCGCATGGGGATTGTGGTATCTCGTACGTTCGGATGACTGTAAGCACTGAGGCAGGTCGCCGGGTTGCAGAGGAGATTTCGTGCGCAAAGACAAACCAAGCAGGACGGCATACAAGGTTGCCATGAGTGTCGTTACCCTGGGGGCGAAACCGGAGATGGAGAGCATCCTGCCTTCAGGTATTGTCCAGGCAACGGAGAGATTGCTCGTTGCTTCCGGTGCGGCAGGAGCAGGAGTTGTACGGTTGTCCAGTTCCCATCACATGGTTTCTGTCTACGAAGCGTTTGATTGGATACTGCCGGGGCAATTTGAAGCCTTTGCCCACAGAAAGGCATTCTGCGAACGCCAGGTACGGGATGGTATTGGTGGAGGCGCTACCCAGGTCCTTGTTCTGGGAGCAGGTTACGACACGATGGGGTGGCGCCTGGCGCTGGAGTTTTCCGGCGTCAACTTCTTTGAAATCGATCACCCGTCGACAGCTCGTCTCAAAGCGAGAGGAATCGAAGTGATGGGACAGCGGGACAATCTCTACCTGATCGCTGAAGATCTCGCAGAACGGAAACTGGTGGATCTCCTAAAGGCTAACGAGTCATGGGACCAGAGCGCACCAACTGTCATCGTGGCCGAGGGCCTCGTGATGTACCTGCCCCCCAAAGCAGTCAGGGATTTGTTTGACCAATGTACAGAAATTACTGGCATTGGCAGCCGGATCGCCTTTACCTATATCCCTGCTGGTGCGGATGGAAAGCTCGACGCCGGTCGATGGACGGGACTGATACTCTGGCTTCAGAAGGCTACTGGAGAGCCATGGAGCTGGAGCATACGCCCCGATGAACTCGACCTGTTCCTGGAAGAGTCAGGCTGGAAATATGCTCAGGCGCTGGTGGGGACGCCCCGTAAGCATGGCGTGGAATACTATGCTGTGGCTGTAAAATCAACATCATGAAGACACTCATATTCGCAGTCGCTGGATACAACCTGGCTGAAACGGGAAGAATGATCGAAATCGCCAGGGTAGCGAGGAAGCACTTCAACATCATTTTCGCCAGCTACGGCGGGCAGTTCGAGGAGTTGATCCAGGCGGAGAATTTCCATTTGGAGAAAATGACGCCACGACTCTCCGAGGAGAAGCTCGCTCGCCTGCGCGTTGTGCTTAGCGGCGAAACGCTCAATACCGTAGGATATCTCTCTCTCAAAGAACTCGAGGCGCGAGTACCCAACGAGATCGCGTTCTTCAATGCAGTGAAGCCCGCCGCTGTGCTCACGGGCTGGTGCTTAAGCGTCACGCTCTCGACGCGTGCGGCAGGAGTACCCTTTATCAATGTTCTCCACTCCACGACAGTCAGGGAGTATTATGAGGCAGGGCTCCAGTCCTGGCCCGACCGAACCAACTTCGCTCTCTTTCGGTGGTTGTTCAGGAACGACGAAGAGAGAATGAATCGGTGGATGAGCAATCTGGTGCTCAAGCTGGCGGCTCCCACCAGACCCTATAACGCAGTCGGATCAAAGTACGGAGTCCCTAAATTCAACAACTTTATCGACCTGATCGAGGGCGATCACACGCTTCTCGCCGACATCCCCGAATGGGTTGGCTTTCCAAAGATCCGCCACTCCCTGCATTATGTTGGACCTCTGCCCACCAGGATTGACAGGCCTGTTCCCGTAGAAGTCACCTCAATGCCTCACGACAAGCCTATTGTCTATTTCGCCATGGGGAGTTCAGGCAAGCCGGCGCTCGTCGCAGAGATCCTGGAAGGCTTCCGAAACAAGCCCTATCGTGTGATCGCACCCGTGAAATCGCACATCGAGCAGATGAAGATCGAGGTTCCTGAAAATGTGATCGTCTCCGGCTTCCTGCCCGCACACAAGGTGAACCCGATGGCGGACATCTCCGTTATTCACGGAGGACAGAATACTGTCATGAACGCCTGCCTGTCGGGAACACCGATCGTGGGGATAGGCATGCATCCGGAGCAACAGGCGAATCTTGATGCCTGTGTTCGGAAAGGGTTTGCCATTCGTCTGAACAAGAGACTGGCGACGGCAACTGACGTCCTGGCAGCCATCGACAAACTGCTCCACGACAAAACCGCGAAGGAATCGGTTGAAATCTTCCGCAAGCAACTTGCAGAATGGAATGGGCCAGAGAACGCTGCCCGTTTCCTGAAGGAGCATTATGGTTAATTCGGAAACGACAATGAACAAACCACGATCTATCCTTGTCCGTTATGACGATGTGTAGAAGGTCTCTTTTAACAGCTGTCGTCAATCGCTGAAATCAGTGGTCTGAGCAGATTTTGAAGGGTAAAGTGAATGCCCGGTCAATACTCTTATGTGTAATGCGTAATTATGTGTAGTGTTCGAATGAATTCTGGCTGAGAGCCGCAATTTTACTAGGTTTCACGCAAGATGAACTTTCGTTTAACTTCACATAATATTTCCTGTGTCTTGGATTGGTGATTCACCCAATTCAGGAGAGGATCGTGATGAATCCCCATAATCAATCGATAACCTGGCTTCTAGAGAGCCATTTAGCTCCGTACGTCCATGTTTTCACGCATGTCCTCCTATTCCCCTATCGATGATGCACTGATGCTGTCCCTTCTGGCACTATTATTATGTGTAGTTCGCGGTCGGCTCTACAAGAGCGGACCGCGATATGGGGCTGCAACTACACATAACTGGGAACTACTCATAACAGTCATTCAAATTTTCACGAAAATGCCATTGAAGCGACAATTCTGAATGGCAAGACATGCTCCTGAGCAGTCATTGGCAGATCACCGGTAGCGCTTCACATCACCGACAGCAAAAAGCGTCGATTGGTATCGATATTCGCTCTGCTTTTTGCTGTCCGAGTGCATGTGATTGTCCGCTATGTTTTTTCTATTTTAGGCTTATTCAATTCCCCAATCAGCATCGAAATTTTCCAACATACTACCTTCTCTTTTCAGCGCCTTTTCAATATCAAAAGGGACGTCTTCCTGTTTGAATCGGGGCTTGCTGGCTTCAACCAGTTCAGGGCGCGGATTCTCAATGCCCTTAAATGGCAGACCTTGAGCTGTTGGCGTATTGGGATACTCTTCCATCCAGACTTCATGGCGGGCTTTCATTGCATTAAATACACCCTTCAGCGGAAATCCCTGCAGCATTTTTGGCTGTACTTCGCGCGGGTCATTATAAAGATCAAAAAATGCTGCACCACTCAATCCAGGGAGATCACCCACCCATCTGCGCTTGAAGCGGCCTTTCACTGTCGCGGCATATACATTACCTGTATAGATGTGGACATAATCACGCCGGCTATGGGTGTCACCTGCAAGGAACAGTGCTGTTTGATCTATTCCATCGATAATGCGATCGCGTGGAATATAGTCTGTCGCGCCGCCAATACGTGCAAAAGTGGTGTAGAGATCAGTGGCATGGATGATGTCACCAACGAGACTACCCGCCTCAATCACGCCAGGCCACCAGGCAAAAGCAGGTACTCGCACACCGCCCTCAGTGTAGTCACCCTTGCCACCCCGATAAAGCGTGTCAACCATACCCGGAGGGCCGTTATGAACCATCGGTCCATTGTCCGCCATCAGAATAACAAGCGTGTTTTCAGCGATGCCCAGTGATATCAGCTCCTTTTTCAACTCTCCCACCCAGGGGTCGAACCGAACAAGACCTTCCTGTAAAATTCCTCCACTTTGTGTTTGCTTTTCAACGGAAGGGACCATCGGTCCAAGTTGCGGCCAGAAAGCGACATAAAAAGGTTTTTTGGCAGCGGCGTTCTTTTTGATGAACGCCATTGTTCTGCTTCTGGTCTCCGGCTCTATTTTGTTGTAGTCCTTCAAATCACCTGTCTTGACAAACTCGGTTACCGGCCCGCCTTTTTTACCTTCCAGCGCCCAGACATACCCCTTTGGACGCCAGCCCTTGTCCATATCGTATGGATCATCGGGCCAGATTTCGGGGTGCATGCTGGTGGGCATAATGCCACCGTTCCTTTCTACCTGCTCGACATAGAGGCTGGGAACCTGGTTATAAGGCGTCCATAGCGCTTCATCAAAACCCTGGTTGGTCATGTAGCTCTCTTCGATATCCCCCAGGTGTGACTTGCCATAAAATGCAGTCGCATAACCAGCCTGGCTCAGCACTTCTGCAATGGTCACTTCACTTGCGGGAAGGCCGCCGTATTCATAGGGAAAGCCGGTGTTGTACATGCCACTGCGAATCGGGTGACGTCCCGTAATCGTTGCCGCACGTGTCTGGGTGCAGGCAGGTTCCGTGTACATACGGGTAAAATAGGCGCCTTCCGCAGCAAGCTTGTTTATTTCAGGGGTTTCAAAACCGCGATTTTTCTGCAGTGCGGGAATACCGATATCTCCCACCGGGGTATCGTCCCACATAATATGGATGATATTGGGCGGTGTGCCGTATTTATCCTTTAATGCCTTGAGCTTTTTATTCAACTCCTCGTCCTGGGCAGCCCACTTCTCTCCGTGCTGCGCTTTTAGCACGTAGAATTCCGCATCATGGACGACTTCTTTTGCCGACACATTTCCCGCAACGGCCATAATAGATATTGAGGTTGCCAGCAGTGAGGCATGCAAGAATCGATTCATCTGCCTGCATTTGAGTTTATACATAGTCTTTCTCCATTAGGTTAAGCCTCACTCGTGACGAGTCAGACGAGTTAATTCAATCTGATATACGATGAATATCATGCAGTAATATGGCAAGTTGGGATCGCCAGTTCTGCATATATCAATTCAGCACTTCATCTACTACGTTCAGCCTCGGGAGTGCCTGCGTTCCGAGAACAACCTGGGCCTGAATGCACCCAATAGCAACTCAAGGGCCAGTGGAATGATATTGGACATGCCAACCAGCTGTTCGGTGTGCGTCCTGTCTAGAAACGCCTGGCTGACTTCCCCGTCGGGCAACGAATCACGTGCCAGTTGCACCAGTTCCGGCATCATGGGAACCAGGAAGATAAAGGCATTGGCGGCGAGGAACGTCATCATCAATATCTTCGCCTTGAGCCAGTTGGGTTTGACCTCGAAGTGGAAATACATGATCAGGTCGCAAATAAACTTGATTGCAAGGCCGGGCAGGATCAGGACGTAGGCGCTCGTCTCCTTATAAACATAGACGTTGTACGCGGTAGCGGCATCGGAGTGGCCCAGGGTTATTCCAATCACGATATGCGAGAGTATGCCGCCCACATACATAATCGTGCCGATCTCCTGAATGAAATCCAGAATTTTGTTGAATGACATGCTATTCCCCCGGTTCTCAATAACGCTTGCCAAACCACATGCGTGAGAACAGTCTCTCTTTGCGCAAGAACTGATGGTAGAGAAAGGCCGACACATGGCCAATGATCACCAGCAGCAGTATAAAACCCAGAATGCCATGAGCAACGCGCGACGGGTAGTCATCAAACGTCGCGGGCAACGGTACCCCCGAAGCGCCAAAAACGACATCCGGCAGTCCCGCCAGATTTGCGGTTACCAGACCGCTGACTCCTATGAGGATGACCAGCACATACAAGAGATAGTGCGTTGCAACGCCAAGTTTATTCAGCAGCGAATGGCCAATATCCGCAGGAGCCGGTTTTTTGGTAAGGAGGCGCACAACCAGGCGGAGAACCATCAACACCAGAATAGTGATGCCTGCCGACATGTGAATTTTCAAAAAGAGCAGTTTTTGTGGATCGGAGTTGGGAGTGTTGCTCAAAACGTTGCCGCCCATGACCAGGCCCAAAGCTAACATCAGGGCCAGAATCCAGTGCAACGCAACAAGAACAGGATGGTAGCGATTCATGTCAGCTTCTTTAGATGGAGTCGAGTAACAATATATATTGCTTTAGCAAATCTTGCAAGTGCAACAATTGCCTT
Source organism: Pseudomonadota bacterium (assembly GCA_034717755.1). Lineage (GTDB taxonomy): Bacteria > Pseudomonadota > Gammaproteobacteria > Chromatiales > Chromatiaceae > Sva-25. Next base: position 10,856 of record JAYELV010000223.1, read on the forward strand.
TTTGATTTTATTCCCTCTTGTGGCATTATCAGCTCATGAACAAACACAAGGAAACAAAACCCGGGGCGCAGGAAGTACGAGAGAACAGCGTTGGCTGGATGTTAAAGACGCTGTGCGGCCGATTAGACGGGGAGATGACCAAAGCGCTCAAACCTCTGGGTCTCAATCTGAGCCAGTTCGCCGTACTCATGGCGCTTATGGAGAAAGAAGGGCTTACTCAAACAGAAATCGGCGGCAAAATGACTATGCCAGGATATGCAACGACTCGCTGCATCGACGCACTCGAGGTGATGCACTATGTGGAACGTCGCAAGGATGAGCGCTCCAGACGCAGTTATCGTATCTACCTGACTGAGCAGGGCCGCGCGGTCAGCCCGCTGCTTTTCAAAACCGTTGGCAAAATCAATGAAGCGCTATTGTCGCCACTGGATGCATCAGGACAAAGGCAGTTTACCGCTCTTCTACAGAAGATTTTGTAAATGGAGCAGGGTGAAACCTGCTGACTTTTTATCATGACAGGTAAGCATTACCCCCTGTACAGATATTGGTCTTACAGTAGTTCGATAGTTTTCAGGGAGTGGCGGCTATAGCTGCATAGCCAGGGACCAGGCTCTATTGAAAGCCCCTTATTGTCTAGCCCCACTATTTCTGAATCTCAACACTACGATCACCGCCTCCGGTTTGGATATTCACTAAAACTGATTTATCGGCATAGTGACTTGAATGAGTATCTATGTGTAGTTACACATAAGAGTATTGACCAGCCTTTCGCTACACCCTTCAAAAACTGCTCAGATCGTTAGTTCAGTGACTGGCTCTAGTTGCTCAAAGGAGTCATTGGTGGAATATCGGGCAATGTAGCAAATCAGTCGCTGAGGAACGAAATTGGCTGGTTAATTCCTCACATAATCTATACCTAACTTATTTAATATCTCACTTTTCATAAAAAACTTCATACATGGTCGTGTGTTTTTCTTTTTCCAATAGGAAACCGTCATCTTCTGGATAGTACTTTGCAAGTTCAGGTTTAGCACCTGCAAACTTCTTAACGGATTCTAATGAGTCCCAAATGGTTA
>JAYELV010000224.1:0-11908 GCA_034717755.1 Pseudomonadota bacterium
GTGTATTCAGTGTGTTCCGTGGTTGAATCCCTGGAGTTACTTGGATGCAGTTGCTTCTGCTGTTTCCGCTGGTTTTTCAACTTCTACAACTTCGACAACTTCAGCCTTTTCAGCCTTTTCAGTCTTTTCAACCTTTTCAGCTTTCACAGGCTTTGCCTTGCTCTCAGCGGGATCACCAGCAGCGGCAACCATTGCGGCGCTCGCACGTCCCTCGAGAACAGCAGCTGAAGCACCCTGCACATAAAGCTGAACAGCACGGATAGCATCGTCATTACCGGGAATCACGTAATCAATGCTGTCAGGATCATTATTCGTATCGACAACACCGATAACAGGAATACCGAGTTTTTTCGCTTCAAGCACAGCAATATCTTCGTGGCCGGTATCGACTACAAAGAGTGCATCAGGCACACCGCCCATATCCTTGATACCGCCAAGACTGCGATCGAGCTTGATCTTTTCACGCGTCATATTGAGAGCCTCTTTCTTGTTGAAACGGCTCTCGAGGGTGCCATCCTCTTCCATCTTCTCAATATCCTTGAGACGATTGATCGACTGGCGAATGGTCTTGTAGTTTGTGAGCATACCACCGAGCCAGCGATGGTTGACGTAAGGCATAGCGCAACGCTCCGCCTCTTCGCGAATGACATCCTGTGCAGCACGCTTGGTGCCGACAAACAGGATTTTTCCGCCATTGGCTGCAAGTGTGCCCAGGAAATTCATGGCATCGTTGAACAGCGGCAGCGTCTGCTCCAGATTGATAATATGAATCTTGTTGCGGTGTCCAAAAATGTACGGTGACATCTTTGGATTCCAGTATCTGGTCTGATGACCAAAATGTACGCCTGCTTCGAGCATTTGGCGCATACTAATATTTGACATTGGTTAACTCCGGTTTTGGGTTCGGCTTCCATGTGCCCCAGCAAACCAACCCTTTATTAAAACAAAATTGAAACAAATAATGAATCAATCAGGGCACCCGGCTACTGTGTCGACACATGTGTGAATTTCCTCACAAATCGATAGTTGATCTGCAAGGGCGCGTTTTATAGCATAATACGCGCTTTAACTCAATTAATTACTCATTCAAATTATACTATGGCCATTACCATCAAGACTGCTGAAGAGAGCGAAAAAATGCGCAGCGCCGGCCGCCTGGCGGCACAGGTGCTGGAGATGATCGAACCCCATGTCGTTGCAGGGACCACCACCGATGAGCTGGATCGGATTTGCCATGACTATATCGTGAATCAACAGCAGGCGATCCCCGCTCCTCTGAACTACCACGGTTTTCCCAAATCGATCTGCACTTCGGTCAATCACCAGGTCTGCCACGGCATTCCGGGCGATAAAAAACTCAAAAACGGCGATATCATCAATATCGATATCACGGTCATCAAGGATGGTTTTCATGGTGACACCAGCAAGATGTTTGCTGTCGGCAGCGCCTCGGTACTCGCCAAACGCCTGATGCAAACGACCCAGGATGCCATGTGGCGAGGTATCGGCATGGTGGCGCCCGGCGTCAGGCTTGGCGATATTGGTCATGCAATCCAGCAGCTCGCAGAAGCGGCCGGCTTCTCGATTGTGCGGGAATATTGCGGGCATGGCATTGGCCGGAATTTCCACGAAGAGCCGCAGGTCATGCATTATGGAAAACCCGGCACAGGCTTGGAGTTACGCGCCGGCATGTGCTTCACTATCGAGCCCATGATCAATGCCGGCAAGGCTCCGATCAGGCTTCTGCCGGACCAGTGGACTGTTGTCACCAGAGACAGAAAGCTTTCCGCCCAGTGGGAGCACACCCTGCTGGTCACTGATAGCGGCCATGAAGTACTGACCCTGCGCGACGAAGAGTAACAGACACTTGACTATCGCAACCATTCAGCAACAGCTGCTCGCGGCAGTTGACGGGGCCGATTCTGATGTTGCTCAGATCCGCACCGCCCTCAAGCAAGCCAGTGCGCAACTTGAAAAGATGTTCATGGATAAAGCGCCTATCCGCGAACTGGTGAATGGTCGTGCGACTCTCGTAGATGCACTGCTGCAGAGTTTGTGGAAGCGCCATTTTGACACCCCCCTGGATATCGCGCTTGTCGCTGTAGGTGGTTACGGACGTGGAGAACTACATCCCGCCTCCGATATCGACCTGCTGATTCTGCTGGGCGAGACGGATGATGAAGAGATTGCCATGGCGCTGTCATCCTTTATCACCCTGTTATGGGACATCGGCCTGCATGTCGGGCAAAGTGTACGCACCCTGCAGGAGTGTCGTGAAGAGGCGGCTAAAGATATCACTGTCGCCACAAATCTGATGGAGGCGCGTTTTCTGTGCGGCAGCAGCAAACTTGTCGATCAAATGCTGGAGCAGACCGGACCGCAAAACATGTGGCCCTCCGACCTTTTTTTCAAGGCCAAGTGGCGCGAGCAGCAGCAGCGTCATCTCAAGTATGACGACACCGCCCACTCACTCGAACCCAATGTCAAGGAGGGTCCCGGTGGATTGCGTGACATGCAGATGATCGGCTGGGTTGCGAAACGCCACTTCTGTGTTCCCTCTCTAAGAGGACTGGTGGAACACCATTTTCTTACCCGGAGCGAATACGAGTCACTGAAAAAAGAGGAGGCGCATCTGTGGCGGGTGCGCTTTGCGCTGCACATGACCACCTCACGGGCGGAAGACCGGCTGCTGTTCGACTATCAGCGCACACTCGCAACCCTGTTTGGCTATGACGATGATGATGTCGAACTGGGTGTCGAAAAGTTCATGCGGCGCTATTATCTTGCCGTCACCGAACTGCAGCGTCTCAACGAGATGCTGCTGCAATATTTTCAGGAGACCATTCTGCTGAAAAACAGGCTGCAGCCACCCTGCATCATCAACAACCGTTTTCAAACCCGCAACGGCTTCCTCGAAGTGCGTGACAAGCAGCTCTTCAGCCAGCGTCCGATCATTATGCTGGAGCTGTTTTTACTGATGACGCAGGACAGCAGTATCAAGGGTGTGCGCGCCTCCACCATTCGCCTGATTCGTGAACACCTGCATCTAATCGATACCAGGCTGCGCACAAATCCCAAAGCCAAACAACTTTTTCTGCAAATTCTGGATCAGCAACAGGGTGTGTTCCATGCGCTGCGCCGTATGAACCGCTACGGTATCCTCGCTGCCTATATTCCGGACTTTGCCAATATTGTAGGAAGAATGCAATATGACCTTTTCCATGTCTACACGGTCGATACCCACACGCTGTTTGTGATCCGCAACCTGAGACGTTTTACTGTTGCAAAATATCATGATGAATTCCCGTTATGCTCGGATGTCATCGCCACAATCCCCAAACAGCAGCTGCTGGTACTGGCCGCACTATTTCATGATATCGCCAAGGGGCGCGGCGGCGATCATTCACAGCTTGGCGAAGCGGTTGCCTATCAATTCTGTCTTGAACACGGACTGGAAGAGAAAGAGAGCCGCCTGGTAGCATGGCTGGTGCGCTCGCACCTGCTGATGTCGATGACCGCCCAGCGCAAGGACATTGAAGACCCGCTGGTCATCCAGGAGTTTGCCGGCAGGATGCAGACTCCGGAGCGTCTCGACTACCTCTACCTGCTGACAGTCGCAGACATGCGCGCCACCAATCCAAAACGCTGGAACAGCTGGAAAGGCTCTCTACTGGGACAACTGCACAGCTCGACACATCTTGCGCTGACTACGGACATCGACACACACACACGCCACAGTCGCCAGATCACGCGCAATAAACAGCTGGCCATGCAGCAACTGCAGCAGCATTATGACGAGAGCGACATCAGCGCTCACTGGATCTCCATGAGCGACAACTACTTTCTGCAAAATAGCGTTGATGGCATCGTGTGGCAGACATCGCTGCTGTTTGACCATGCTGCACAGACGTCACCGCAGCTGCATCTCATCACGAATGACTCTCATGGCGGCAGTGAAATCCTGGTTATCGATCGTGACAGAGACAATCTGTTTGCCATGACGACCGGCCTGCTGGACCAGCTGGGACTGAATATCGTGCATGCCCGTATCGAGACAGCCGGAAATGGTATCTCCATCAACAGCTTTGTGGTACTGGAAGAGGATGGCTCTGCAATTACAGGAGATGAACGCAAATACGAAGTCAAGCAGCGCCTGCTGCAGCGCTTGCAGGAGTCCGCTCCTCTAACTGTGAGCCATGCAGATTATCGCTCCAGGGAGTCGCGTCATTTCGATGTGGAAACACGCATTCGCTTCAGCCGGGATGAATCCGGACAAAGAACCATCATGCGCATTTTGACGGCGGATTGTCCGGGGCTGCTTGCAAAAATCGGACTTGCTTTCAGCAAATGTGATATCCGTCTCAGTGGCGCCAAAGTCGCCACCATTGGTGCGGATGTAGACAACAGCTTTTTTATCACCGACAGTAACAATCAACCACTCAGCGACAACCGGCAGCGCCTGCTGCAGGAGTCAGTGCTGGAACAGATTCAGCCGCAAGAATCAGTAGGCAGTTCGCAGTAAGCAGCAAGACAAGAAAGGAATGTTTGCAGTCGTCAGTTGGCAGTATGCAGCAAGACAAGAAAAGAAAGTTCGGTAACATCTCAATAACCCCGTGCAGTAAGCAGGGTTGGGAGTCTGCTTTTCAGGGCTTTCCGCCGAAAAAATGCTCCTGCATTTCCGGCACTTCCGCCTTCCATGGCGGTCGAAAACAGGGATGTTTTATCAGAGCTTATGACATACATGGATGTATTAATGTCGCCAGAGGCAGGATGCCGGAAGCGACCATGGACGTATTCACGCGTCCCTGAAAGGCTGATCCCGACCCTGCGCAGACTTGAACAATACACGGGCTTTTTGAGAAGTTACAAAGTTCGCAGTTATCTGTTTGCGTTCTTGTTCCATGTTTTTACTGCAAACTGCCTACTGAATACTGCTAACTTTGTTTTCCTGCATACTTTGTTAAATCATCTGCAAGTGAACTCAAAATTGCGGCACTCTCTGCGCTCCGGCGTGAAATCTCATTCATCGATTCGATCGACTTGCCGACGCCGGCAACTGATTCTGATTGCCGTTGCGAGACCTGCGCCATACGGCGCGACAAATCGGCAAAATAGTAGAAAACCTCCTCCGGGTTGAGAGCAGTTTCGTCGCTAGCCATCTGCATCGACTCTGTAGCAATATCCGCAGACTCCTGTGCATGCTCCGCCATCTCCTCCATCACTGTTTGCGCTTCGGCCACGCTGCTGCCTGCAGCAAGCAGATGTGCTGTTTCAAAGCGGCTCCCATCCAGCAGCCGCTGCGCAACTTCACGGCAGATTTTTGCTGCTGCAGTTATTCGTTCATTCGCCTCATCGACTCCAGCCACCATGGCGCGTTGTGTCTCACCAGGCGCACTTGTTGCAGCATGCAGAATCTCAAATCTTGTTTGCTGCCGCTCGAGTTCGGCAGCATGCAGATCGTCACGTAATCGGGCCTCACGCGAGAGCATACTGATCAGTATGACAGCCACCGTTAGCGCCACAGCTCCCAACACAATCAGCAGGCGAAGGCCGACCTGAAAGCGAACCACTCCTGCGTCCTCCGACTGTACAGCAGCAGCGTCATGCAGCATTGCCGTAAATTGCGCATATTCACCCACGGCTAGCAGCAGAAACACCACCAGGATCACCAGCAACAGGATAACAAGAAGCACAGAGAGTGCGCGGAATGATGTGCTTGAATCCTGTTTTACTCTCATAATCTGACGCTGCCGTTGTAAAGAATGATATGTTATTGAATAGTGAACAAAAGAACTCACAGGAGAAACTGCCTCGCTGTTATGGCACAATAGTACATCCTGTCGCAGAAGATTCAATCGTTAAATGAAGTCACTTTCCGTCGGGTTCGTTATGGACCCCATTCATGAGATCAAGATTCACAAGGACAGCACCTTTGCCATGATGCTCGAAGCGCAACGGCGAGGACATCAAATCTGGTATATGCAGCTTGCGGATCTGTGGCTGCAGAGTGACAGGGCATGGGCCAGGCAGCACCGCATCGTTGTTGCAGACAATCCGGACAACTGGTTTGAGGTCACTCAAAGCCGCGAGCGCCCCATGGATGAGTTGGATGTCATCATGATGCGCAAGGATCCCCCCTTCGATCTGACATACATCATCACCACCTATCTGCTGGAAGCAGCCGAGCGTCGCGGAACGCTGGTCGTCAACCCCCCTGCCGCATTGCGTGATTTTAACGAAAAGCTGGCTACCGCACTGTTTCCGCAATGCTGCGTTCCCTCAATCGTGACACGCGATATGCAGCGGCTGCAAGATTTTATCCATGCAGAGCAGCAAGCTGTTGTCAAACCCGTCGACAGCATGGGCGGCGAGTCAATTTTTCGCGCCAATGCCGATGATCTCAACCTCAATGTTATCCTCGAGACGGTCACCAAGCGCGGCACACTCTATGTCATGGCGCAGCGGTTTATCCCTGAGATCAACGCCGGAGATAAACGCATCCTGATGGTCAACGGTGATGCTGTTCCCTATGCACTGGCACGCATTCCCCGTGAAGGAGAGTTTCGTGGCAATCTAGCAGCCGGGGGTAGAGGAGAGGGACAACCGCTCTCGGAACATGACAAATGGATCGCAGCCCAAATCGGCCCGTGGTTGAAAAACAATAATATCCTGTTTGCAGGACTTGATGTCATCGGTGACTACCTCACTGAGATCAACATCACCAGCCCCACATGTATTCGCGAACTCGACTCTCAATTTAATTTGAATATTAGTAGTCAACTTTTTGATACTATTGAAAATAATGTTTAATAATAGACAATATATTACCCATCTCCTGATGACGGCCAGCCTCCTGCTTGTGGCTGCCTGTTCAAAAAATGACCCCGTCTACTCCACGACTTTTACGATTGCCGGAGAACGTATTCATATCGCAACCACCAGTACTTCCAAAGCCAGGGCGCTGCGTATTTTTTCTCAGCTCAAGGAGGATAGCCTCTATATCGAGAAATACTGGAATCCCCTGCGAAGTGGAACTTTGCAGCGCACCAACACGCTGCTCTCCAGCGGCAAGCAGTTTTCCGCTCCACCCTCCATCATCCCCATGATCAAACTGAGTCAAAAATATGCGCAGCTGAGCAACGGAAAATATGATGCTGCAAGAGGGAAATACCTCTACTCCTGGGGCTATTACAACAACCTTGGAGGTAAAGCATCAGCGACTAAAGCCTCACTGTCAGCTCTATCTGAAGAATCCCTGCTGCCTCCTCCGCGCTCATCTGATGTCAATATCGATGACTTCAGACTGCAGACAGACAACCCCAATGTGATGTTCGATTTCGGCCTGCTCGGCAAAGGATACAGCCTCGAGATGTTTGCGAAATCACTCAGGGAGAACGGCATCTATAACGCCATCATCAACATTGGCGGTGATTTCAAAGCAATTGGCACGCGTTCGGGGGCGCCCTGGAATGTTGGAATCCCGAGAGGAGACAATACCGGTGTACTGGCAACCATTAATATTGCAGAGGGAGAATCCGTCATGACACTTGGCCGCTATAACGGGCAATCCATTGCCAACAACCCCCTCAACTACCCTGTCTATGATCCGGCAACACAGGCTCCGGTCGAGCATACCACTTCCGTCACCGTACTCCATCGGGATGCCACCCTTGCGAGCGCTGCCGCGCAGGCGCTTTTTGCGGCGGGCCCGCAACAGTGGCAACAGACAGCAATTGAGATGGGGGTCGAGGAGGTTCTGCTCATCGATAATCAAGGTAAAATCCACCTCACTGCAAGCCTGCATGATCGCCTTGATTTCACACACATGAACCCTGATCTTGACATCGTCACTCTTTCCAGATGATCACTCCGGTATGAACAGTCTTCACCTGCCAGAGGTTAACGTCACACTTGCGAACACGCTGATCCTGGCGCTGGCGATTCACGGGTTTATCATTCTGGCAATCGACTTTGAAAAGAGAGAGGAAAACGCCCAATCCCGTTTGCAATCACTGGAAGTCACGGTCGCCACCCAATCAGAGCCTGAAAAACCCCACAACGCCGATTTTTACGCACAGTCAAACCAGGCCGGAGGAGGCAATCTTGACAAAGCAGCCAAACCTACTCTGAGTTCTGAACTCGAAGGCGACATCGACATACACACAGATGATGTCAATCGCTCTGAATTCAGCCCCTCGCGGCAACACAACAAGCAACACCTTGTGAGCGGAATACCGCGGCTCACGATTTCAAGACCTTCATCATTCACCATCGGTGAGGCAATCAGTGACGACAGCACGGCAGGTGAACAAATACTTCCAGCCGAATTACTCGCAAATCTCTCTCAGGAGATCCACCAACTGGAAGCTGAACTCGGTGACAAGACTGAAGCTTTCGCAAAATTCAACCGGCGTAAAACAATAGCTGCGGCAACTGCGAAACACAATTTCGCCGCCTACATGGAAAAATGGCGGCGCAAGATTGAAGAACATGGAAACCTCAACTATCCAACCGGCGCCGATGGCAGTGTTGTTGTCCTGATCTCAGTCAGATTTGACGGCAGCGTGGAAAAAATCCGTATTTTGCAACCTTCGAAATCAGCACTGGTCAATGAATCGGTACTGAACATTGCGCGGTCAGCAGCGCCATTTCCGCCTTTTCCAGACAGCATCAGGGAAAAAACCGATATACTTGATATCATTCGCACATGGCACTTTCAACCGCAAGGAGGCGGATTGAATGTTGGAGATACAAATTAATAACTTATAATACAATGATTTATACGAATCTTACAAACCATTTTCTAATAGCTATGCCGGGATTGCATGACCCGAATTTTGAAAAATCCGTGACCTACATTTGTGAGCACACCAGCGAACATGGCGCCATGGGAATCATCATCAATTCACCGCTTGATATACCCATGTCTGAAATCCTCGAACAGCTGGATATCGATCACCCCATAGCAAGACTTGAAAACAGCATCATCTATTTGGGGGGGCCGGTCAGCAGTGACAGGGGCTTTGTGCTGCATGAGAGCACATCCACCAGATGGGACTCGACACTGGTCGTCAAGGACGGCATCAGCATCACCACCTCACGTGATATTCTTCAGGCGATCGCGCGTGGAGAAGGCCCGGAAAAGAAACTCCTGGCACTGGGTTATGCAGGCTGGTCACCGGGCCAGCTCGAACAGGAACTCGCCGCCAACACATGGCTATGCGGGCCTGCCGACGAAACGATTATTTTTGACCAGCCGGCATCGCAGCGCTGGCAGGCCGCCGCCAGCGATCTGGGGGTCGACCTTTCACTGCTGAGCACCGAAACCGGTCACGCTTGAATGGCGACCGCAGCATCTGACAACCAGACTCTGCTTGGTTTCGACTATGGCGTCAAGCACATTGGCATCGCTGTCGGTCAGACACTGCTGCAAAGTGCAACGCCACTGACAACCCTGCACGCCATAAAGCACAAACCTGACTGGAACGCTATTGCGCAACTGATCGTCGAATGGCAGCCCGTGGAGCTGGTTGTGGGATTACCTTTCACAATGGATGACACTGAATCAGAAGTTGCCGGCAAAGCAAAACGTTTCGCCCGCCAACTGCATGGCAGATACCATCTGCCGGTCCACATGATCGACGAGCGGCTGACAACGCGCGAAGCCGCCTCCATCCTGCACACCCAGGACAAACGTGACGGCAGACTCGATGCCCTGGCAGCGGCTCTCATCCTGGAAACATGGTTAAGGAAATGACACAACAAACACATTTTTTTATGGGTCACGATGCCATCATCAGCATTATCGACGGCATGGCCGCAAAGCTCTCGATCAATCTCGAAAATAGAGCGCGTGAAGATATTGCCATGATCGGCATTCATACCGGCGGCATCTGGGTCGCGCAGCGATTGCATCAACTGCTGCAAGTCGATCCTCCTCTCGGCATCATCGACATCTCCTTCTACCGGGATGATTTTAGCCGCATCGGGCTGAACCCTGAAGTCCGCCCGTCGCAGATCAACTTCGATGTCGATGGCCGTCATATCATTTTGGTCGACGACGTACTGCATACCGGAAGAACCATCCGCGCTGCTCTGAATGAAATTTTCGACTATGGCCGCCCGGCTTCGGTCACACTGGTAACACTCGTCGATCGCAGTGGACGGGAGCTTCCAGTCGAACCCGGGATCATCGGTGTAGAGGTCACCATCGATCCCCGTGAAGAGATTAAATTGACCGGCCCGGAGAAGCTGGAACTTGTGATCGGCAGTAGTTAGTTGGGTTTTAGGTTTTAGGTTTTAGGTTTTAGGACAGGATATCGTGGGGAATTCCGGATGGTGAGTAAACCGCCACCTTACAAGCAGGTCCTGAAATACCCGCTGCGCTTCATGTGGCAGGTTCTCAAGGGTTTCAAAGCAAACCAGGGATTGCTGCTCTCCGGTGCTGTCGCCTACTACGCCCTGCTCTCCATCATTCCATTGATTACTCTGATCCTGATGGCGCTGTCCCATTTTGTGGGTACCGATCTGCTGCTGCAAACCCTGGGACAAAATATAGAGCTGATCGTACCCGCACATGCGGATGTCATCGTTGAGCAGATGTCAGAATTCCTCAACCACAGACATGCAAGCTGGTTTCTGATCGCTGCGCTGCTGTTCTTCAGTTCAATGGCTTTCACCGTGCTGGAGAATGCCATCTCATTCATCTTTCACCATCGTGTCGCCATCCATCGACGCCACTTCCTGGTATCGGCCATACTGCCCTATATCTACATCCTGGTGATGGGCATCGGCTTTTTTCTGATGACAGTGATTGCCAGCATCATGGCGGGTGTCGAAACCAGAGAGCTATCACTGCTTGGAAGCACCTGGTCTCTACAGGGCATCTCGAACGCCACGCTATATGTTATCGGCCTGACGGGACAAATCCTGCTGTTGACCTCCTTCTACCTGGTCATGCCTCTCGGCAACCTCTCCTTACGCCATGCCCTGGTTGGCGGCATAACAGCCGCTGTTTTGTGGGAAGTGATGCGTCATATCCTGGTGTGGTATTTTTCAACCCTGTCACTGGTTAACGTTGTCTATGGCTCTCTGGCAACAGCGATCGTGGCGCTAATCAGTCTTGAGTTTGCCGGCATGATCCTGCTGCTCGGCGCCCAGGTGATCGCCGAATACGAGCGTCTTGGTCTGCCGGCAGTCAACAGAAAGCATGGCGTTCATAGCTGAAAACAGTAAAGTCACTCTGCAAATTGCAGTCGCTCTTCGAGATTGTCTATCGCTTTCAGCGCGCACACCTCATCCTTTTCACCACCGGGAGCACCGCTGATTCCGAGTGCGCCGATACGGCTTCCGGACGCCGTGATCTGCACCCCGCCCTGCATGATGATGATGCCGTTCATATGATTCAACTCCGGCCGGATATCACCACGATTTTGACGAAACAAACCTGAGTCAGTACCGGACAAAATTACTGCATTGGCTTTCTCCTCGGCGATCTGCAGAGTAAAACGCGATGCCCTGTCGTCACGCAGGGCGGCGCGCAGATTGCCATTGCGATCGACCACCACGGCGCTTACCTGGTAGCCTATTTTACGACACGCAGTGATACTCTCACTGACCAGGTCACGCGCCAGTTCAAGACCTATGGTCTTTACCGTCACCACATCATCTGCAAAAAGTGGTGTGGAGAGAGTCAGCAGCAAAGCACCGATTTTTACTGGATATATGCATTTCATAGGAGATCCTCTTTAATAATTGTTAATCAACCAGTCCCTCTCCCTCCGGGAGAGGGTTTGAATGAGGGATTTATCATGGCTCAACGCAATTTCTCAATAACTCCGTGCAGGGAAGCAGGGTTGGGACTTGCTTTTCAGGGCTGTATAAAACAGGGATGTTTTATCAGAGCTTA
>JAYELV010000225.1:0-3021 GCA_034717755.1 Pseudomonadota bacterium
GTGCAGGAAAAACCTGTAGGCCGGATGAGCGGAAGCGAAATCCGGCAACCCAAAGCCGGATGACGGCGCTGGAAGATCCGTATTGAATCAAAGGTCGGTGAAAGCGCCTTATCCGGCCTACGATACTTCTCAATAACACAGTGTAAATGCCGTCATTGCGAGGGAGCCTAAGCGACTGCGGCAATCTCCAAACCGGATTGCCGCGTCGCTTTCAGCTCCTCGCAATGACACCTGTTTTAACAAAATGTACCGTCAGAGGAGATGGGCGCTTATGACGAAAATACAGCAAATGAGACAAGCCCGCATAACAGGAAATACCAATATCTTCTCGACAGGATATACTAAATATGCTACAACTCAATAAACTAATATTCACACAGCACGATAAACGAACAGAAAGACAAGCACCATGGCAAAACCCTCAGAAAAACTGGCTGAATCTCTCGAAGTGCTCCACGCACTTCAGGAGCGAGACATTGTAGCCATACGCTCTTCTGACCTGACGCGTACCCATCGGGAGCGCCTGCGTCAGAACGGCTTCCTGCAAGAGGTGATCAAGGGCTGGTATATCCCTGCCCGCCCGGACGAAACCGCAGGAGAAAGCACAGCATGGTACGCTTCCTTCTGGCGTTTTTGCGTGGCCTATCTCCAGCATCGTTTTGGCGAAGATTGGTGCTTGTCACCGGAACAATCCCTATCCCTGCATGCCGGGAATTGGACTGTACCGCGCCAATTACTGGTTCGTTCCTCCAAAGCACAGAACAATATCACGGCGCTACCACACGATACATCTCTGCTCGATGCACGGGCTTCTATGCCGGAGGATAAAGATATCGAGGAAAAAGACGGGCCGCGCCTGTTCTCGCTCCCGGCGGCCTTGATTGCCTGCGCACCGGGATATTTTAAGCAAAACCCAACCGATATGCGCGCCGTGCTGCCCTTGGTGCGCGATGCTTCGGAAGTGCTGGACGGGTTACTGGAAGGCGGACACAGTACTATTGCCGGTCGTCTGGCTGGCGCTTTCCGCAATATTGGCCGAGACCGTATAGCCGATGATATTGTGAAAACGATGCGCGCGGCAGGATACGCTATTCGCGAAAGTGACCCGTTCGAGACGCAAGCCCCGATCCTCCTGTCCACACGCGCAGAATCACCTTACGTCAATCGCATCCGTTTAATGTGGCAGGATATGCGGGGACCGATTATTGAGCGGTTTCCGGCAGCACCCGGCCTGCAAATAGATACCGGGGCGTATCTTAAGCGCGTCGAGGATGCTTATGTCACCGACGCCTATCACTCCTTATCGATTGAAGGCTACCGTGTAAGCCTGGAACTCATCGAGCGCGTGCGCAGCGGCAACTGGAATCCTGACGACGAGGAAAATGACCGGGAACATCGCAATGCCCTGGCTGCACGCGGTTACTGGCAGGCCTATCAGTCCGTACGAGAAAGTATCGATAAAGTCCTGCATGGTGATAATCCGGGCAATGTCGCCGATGATGATCACCGCGACTGGTACCTGGAAATGTTTGCGCCGGGCGTAACGGCAGGCCTGCTCCGCCCTGCTGATCTTGCCGGTTATCGTAACGGGCCGGTTTATCTTCGCGGATCGAAGCATATTCCGCCAAATCGGGAGGCAGTACGCGACGCCATGCCAGCTTTCTTTGATTTGCTGCGCGAAGAAACGCAAGCCTCCGTTCGTGTCGTGCTCGGGCATTTTATATTCGTTTATATCCATCCCTATATTGATGGCAATGGCCGGGTGGGACGGTTTTTGATGAATGTAATGCTCGCGGGTGGCGGCTATCCCTGGACTGTGGTGCCACTGGAAGAGCGGGATGCTTATATGGCCGCTCTGGAGAAAGCAAGCGTTAACCAGAATATCGCACCCTTTGCTGATTTTCTAGTACGCCTGGTTGAGGCCGGCCTGAAAGGCAAGTCCGTGCCAGCACTTCCCCGGTCGTAATAAACAAATCTTTCATGCCGGTCTTGCGCCAGGGATCGTGACCCGCATGGCCTGAAAATTGAAAGTAGTCTCCGCCGCCTCATGTAAATCATCCTGATAGTGGCGATAATCAGCCTGGCATAAACCGGGGTCAGAACACAGTATTCGCTAATATACTACAGAAGATAATAGACGCCACTCAGCCCTCCCACAGGTGGATACTCCGAATCGCCGAGCCATGTCTCACGATTGCTCATGGATTCAATCTACTCGTAGGGGTGTATTCCATTGAGAACAGTATATTTGCATTTATTGTGTTCTGACCCTTATTTTGGTTTAAGCTTGCAAACTGTATAACGGTTGGAGACTGCATTTTTCTTGATTCTAAAGGAATGTTTCCCTATTATTTTGTCAAGGCAAGTGTATTGAGAATTATCCCATGACAACATTGACTATTGATTTACCCGATAATCTAGCAGAGGAAGCCAAACAAGCCGGGCTGCTTACCCCAAACGCCATTGAGTCCATTCTGCGCGAGACCCTGCGTCGCCGCGCTGTTAATGGCCTGTTCACTGCGGCGAATAAGCTGGCAGCAGCAAACTTTCCGTCCATGACGATGGAAGAGATCCAAGAGGAAGTCAACGCAGTACGCACACAGAGAAAACAACGTGCGCCTGGTACTTGATACCAATATCGTCATATCAGGTTTTATTTGGGGCGGCGTACCACGCCAATTGCTCGATCTTGGCCGGGATGGTCAGGTGGCATTTTTTACCAGTAGCGTATTACTAGATGAACTGGTTAATGTGTTGGAAAGAGAGAAGTTCGCTACGCTGCTGGCATCCCAAGGGATTACACCCACTTTTCTGATGCAGCGCTACGGAATGCTGGCTAAATTAGTAAAGCCACAACCGATTGAACGCATCGTCCGTGATATCGACGATGACGCGGTGCTTGCTACTGCACTGGTGGCTAAAACAGATATCATCGCTAGTGGCGATAAAGATTTGCTGGTGCTGCATCCCTGGCAAGGAATACAGATTCTAAATGCTGTCGATGCGTTGCAGTATGTGTTG
>JAYELV010000226.1:0-11819 GCA_034717755.1 Pseudomonadota bacterium
TGCAGAGACCGCAGACTCCTTGACCGGGCGCTCGACCGCATTACCATTGAGATCAAAAATCTCTACACTGTCAGGGGTGAGCCGGGCAACATCGCCCTCCTCGAGAAAGATAAAGCGACTGGTCACCGGCAGCAGCGCAAAAACATCGGAGGCGATAAAATGCTCGCCGATGCCAATGCCGATCACCAGCGGGCTACCCGAGCGAACAGCCACAAGTTCGCCCGGAGACTCCTTATGAATCACACCGAGCGCGTAAGCGCCTGTGAGTTTTGCTGCCGTATTCTGAACTGCCGCCAGCAAGCTTGATCCAGTTTTCAGCTCATCATAAACCGCATGCGCAATCACTTCGGTATCAGTATCCGATGTGAATTGATGCCCCGCCTGCAGCTGTTCATCGCGCAACAGCTCATGATTCTCGATGATGCCGTTATGCACCACAGCGACAGCATGCTTGCAGATATGGGGGTGTGCATTGCGGGTCGCCGGTTTACCATGCGTCGCCCAGCGCGTATGCCCGATTCCCAACTCCCCCTGCAGACCGGAACGCTGGATTGCTTCCTCAAGCCGAACAACTTTTCCCTTGCTGCGCTCACGCTGCAACTCACCCTCTTCGGTAAGAATCGCAATTCCCGCAGAGTCATAGCCGCGGTATTCAAGGCGCTTCAAACCCTCGAGCAGCAGTGGCGTCACATTGCGCTGCGCGATGCCGCCGACGATGCCGCACATCAGCTGTTCTCCTTGGCGGGACGTTTCCAGCCGGAGATAGTGATCTGCTTGCTGCGGCTCAGTGTCAGCTGATTAGCAGGCGCATCCCTGGTGATGGTGGAACCCGCGCCGATGGTTGCTCCTGATTCCACGGTCACCGGCGCCACCAGCTGGGTGTCGGAGCCGAGAAAGACATTGTCGCCGATCACGGTTCTATGCTTATAGGCGCCGTCATAGTTGCAGGTAATCACACCGGCGCCAATATTGACATCACGTCCAACAGTGGTGTCTCCAACATAGCTGAGGTGGTTGATTTTTGAACCCCGGTCGACCTGTGCATTTTTTAGCTCGACAAAATTGCCGATGTGGCAACCATCATTCAGCACCGTGCCCGGACGAATCCTCGCAAAAGGGCCGATGGTGCAGTTGCTGCCGATCTCAGCATCTTCAATGACGCAATTTTGCAAAATAGTGACGTTTTCGCCGATGCTGCAATTCTTGAGCGCACAGTTGGCGCCGATGCTGACGCCCCGGCCAATCTTGACGTCGCCCTGCAGAATGACATTGACATCGATGGTCACATCCTCGCCGCTGTTGACCGCACCGCGGATATCGACTCTCTCCGGATCCATCATCGTCACCCCCTGAAGCATCAGCTGCTGCACCAGCTGCCGCTGCATGAAGCGTTCCATCTTTGCCAGCTGCACGCGATCGTTGATCCCTTCCACCTCTTCAGGTGTATGCGGCTGCACCGAAGCCACGACATGGCCGTCATTGACTGCCATGTCGATCACATCCGTCAGGTAGTATTCGTTTTGCACATTATCGTTGTTGAGCGCTTCCAGCCAGGCCGTCAGCTCTGGTCGATCCATGGCCATAATACCGACATTGATCTCGTCGATGGTGAGTTCATCTGCGGAGGCATCCTTATGTTCGACAATGCGGATGATACGATCAAATTCATCCCGCACGATGCGCCCGTAACCGTGCGGTTCATCCACCTGCACCGTCAGCATACCGATCGAAGTTTCCATGGATGCGTCGATCAGCTGCTGCAGCGTATCCGTCTGAATCAGCGGCACATCACCATAGAGCACCAGCACCTTATCAACAGAATCGAGTGCAGGCATTCCCTGCATGACTGCATGGCCGGTTCCCAGTTGCTGTTCCTGCAGCGCCCACTCAACCTCGTAGTTGCCCAGTTGCTGCCTGACCTGCTCGCCGCCGTGACCGTAAACAACCACGATTTTAGCCGGGTGCAACTGCTGTGCTCTCTCGATGACATGCGCCAGCATGGGTTTGCCGGCAATTTCGTGCAGCACCTTCGGCATAGCCGACTTCATGCGGGTTCCCTGGCCGGCGGCAAGTATTAATATACCTAGTTTCATATTAATTCAGTTTTGGTCAATCTGGAATTATTCGGTTTGCAGAATGTTGGGTTACGGTGCGCTCAAAATCAAGTGGCAACTTGATATATCGATAACAAGCGCACCTAACCCAACCTACATTTACTCGTTCCCACGCAAGAGCGTGGGAACGAGATATTAATGTTTGGCTCTGTCTGCGTTAAGTGTTGGTCGGTAGATTCTTAATAATCACCTGTCTGACGGCCTCTATTTCGCGGCCAGAAGGCCGCTCCTACAGGAAGTGCTGATACCAAACGTAGGAGTGGTCATCTGACCACGATTGAAAAGAGATGCAAACCTGCCCCATGCTCATGCCAACACTTAGTGCAGACAGAGCCTAATGTTTTGTCATCGGCTCGGCGTGAACGCCTGATGTTCGCTCCTCTCCCGGCAGCGCATTACGGACTTCAAGGATGCTGACATGTACATTCAAATTCTTGCCAGCCAGGGGATGGTTGCCGTCGACCGTCACCTTGCCATTCTTGATCTCGGTGACGAAGAATGACCTGGCTTCACCCTCTTCATTCTGCATCTGCACCTCGGCGCCTATTTGCCGGAATTGTGGAGGAACATTCTCTAGTTCATCCGTAAATATCAGCGATGCATCGTGTTCACCGAAGCCCTGCTCAGGCGGCACCTTGAAACTGAGTTTTTCGCCCACCTTTTTGCCTGCAAGCTGGCGGTCCATACCGCCGATCATCTCGGTATCACTGCCGTAGACAAAGGAGACCGGAAAGTCGTTCTGCTCAAGCACATTTCCAGCATCATCAACGATGGAGTAGGTGAGGGAGACGTATTGCCCACGGGTGATTTTGTTGTCTGTCATCGAATTTCAACTACATATAAAACAGGTTGAAATAATAGCTTGAAACTGCAATAAAGGCTATTGGAAACAGACCGAGAGGGGATGACGTACTTCTCAATAACTGTACGTAAACGCATAAAACGTAGGTCGGGTTAACGCAGCGCAGCGGAGTGTAACCCGACATTTTGCTGATGTTTTTTGTCGGGTTACGCTTCGCTAACCCGACCTACGGCAGCCAATATGCACGGGGTTATTGAGATATTACCTCATGTTCATGTAACAGATTGATATGCAGGTACAAAGCGCACCTCATCCAGCCTGCATTGTTAACGTATTGCTGTGCTCTTTTTCTTCAGCTTGCGGCTGTTTTCAATGGCTCGTAACTGCGCTGCCGCCTCGATCAGTTCCGACTGCGCCTTGGCATATTCAAAATCAGCACTCCTGTCTCTCATCGCATCTTCAGCGCGATTCTTCGCTTCGATCGCCGCCGCTTCATCGAGATCTGCAGCACGCAGCGCCGTGTCTGCAAGAATCGTCACAACATGGGGCTGAACCTCGAGAATTCCGCCGGAGATATAGTAGTGCGCGACATCGCTGCCCTCGCCCGTCTCAATGCGGACTTCACCCGCCTTCAGCGGCGATACCAGCGGCGTGTGACGTGGAGCAATGCCGACCTCGCCCATGACCGCAGGCGCATAGACCATCTCGGCCAGCCCTGAAAAGATCTCCCCTTCAGCACTCACGATATCAACATGGATTGTCATCGCCATCGATCTTCTCCCGGATGCCTGTTAGCTCATCTTTTCGGCGTTTTCGACGGCTTCATCGATGGTGCCGCACATGTAGAATGCCTGCTCGGGCAGGTGATCATATTCACCCTCGACGATCGCCTTGAAGTTTGCAATAGTCTCTTTCAGAGAGACGTACTTGCCGGGGGCGCCGGTAAAGACTTCAGCCACGAAAAATGGCTGCGACAGAAAGCGCTGGATCTTGCGAGCGCGCGACACCGTCAGCTTGTCATCTTCCGAGAGTTCGTCCATACCGAGGATTGCGATGATATCTTTCAACTCCTTGTAACGCTGCAGAATACCCTGCACTCCGCGTGCAATGTCATAGTGCTCCTGGCCAACCACGTGAGGGTCGAGAATACGCGAAGTGGAATCCAGCGGGTCTACTGCCGGATAGATACCCAGTTCAGCGATGCCGCGTGACAGCACCAGGGTAGCGTCGAGGTGGGCGAACGTCGTCGCGGGCGAGGGGTCTGTCAGATCATCCGCAGGCACATAGACAGCCTGGAACGAGGTGATGGAACCGGTCTTGGTCGAGGTGATGCGCTCCTGCAGTGCGCCCATCTCCTCCGCCAGTGTCGGCTGATAACCAACCGCAGAGGGCATCCGCCCGAGCAGCGCCGACACCTCGGTTCCCGCAAGCGTGTAGCGGTAGATATTGTCGATAAACATCAGAACGTCGCGGCCTTCATCACGAAAATGTTCCGCCATCGTCAGCCCTGTCAGCGCAACACGCAGACGGTTGCCCGGCGGCTCGTTCATCTGGCCGTAAACCAGTGCGACCTTGTCGAGTACACCGCCCTCTTCCATCTCGTAGTAGAAGTCGTTGCCTTCACGGGTGCGCTCACCGACACCGGCAAATACCGAGAATCCCGAGTGCTCAACCGCGATATTACGAATCAACTCCATCAGCGTCACGGTCTTGCCGACACCAGCGCCGCCGAAGAGACCGACTTTACCACCCTTGACGATCGGCATGATCAGATCGATGACCTTTACCCCGGTCTCGAGGATCTCGGTACTGGCTGACTGCTCCTCAAATGAAGGGGGATCACGGTGGATCGGCATCTGCTTCTCGGCATCGACCGGGCCTGCTTCATCAACAGGGTTGCCCAGCACGTCCATGATGCGGCCAAGCGTTTTCTGCCCGACCGGAACCATGATCGGCGCGCCGGTGCCAGTGACATCGACGCCGCGTTTGAGGCCGTCAGTTGATCCCATGGCGATAGTGCGCACCACGCCGTCACCCAACTGCTGCTGCACTTCGAGTAGCAGTCCTTCGGATTCTATTTTGAGCGCCTCATAGATATGAGGCAGTGCGTCGCGCGGGAACTCTACGTCCACCACAGCGCCGATGATTTCGACCACTTTACCCGAACTCATTGCTGGTTCCTCTTGATATTCAATTTGTGTTTCAATTCTGTTACTGCTCAATAAGTCCATGCATTGTGAGTAAAATGCTATCGCATTTCAATCGTGGTCAGAAGACCACTCCTACATCTGATGCAATATAGAACTGTAGGAGCGGTCTTCTGACCGCGATCACGCACGGGTTATGACCCGCATTTCGTTTATCAAACTGCAGCAGCGCCGCTGACGATCTCGGAAATTTCCTGTGTGATAGCCGCCTGACGCGCCTTGTTATAGATCAACTGCAATTCGTCTATCAGGTCTCCGGCGTTGTCTGTCGCGGCTTTCATCGCGACCATGCGCGCAGACTGCTCACAGGCGGCATTTTCAATCACCGAGTGATAGACCAGGGATTCCACGTAACGACTCAACAAACTATCGAGCACATCCTTGGCATCCGGTTCATAGATATAATCCCAGTGATGGGTCAACTCATCATGCTCGGCGCGGGCTATCGGCACCAGCTGCTCTATCGTGGGCTCCTGCGTCATAGAGTTGACGAAGGTGTTATACACCACGTCGATGCGATCCAGTCCACCGTCATCAAAGGCGTCCAGCATCACTTTGACCGTACCAATCAGGTCTTCCAGCTTTGCTTCATCGCCGAGATGGACCGCCTGCCCAAGAATCTCTCCGCCAAAACGCGCAAAAAATGCCTGCGCCTTTGAGCCAATGGTACAGAAGGAGACTTCAACGCCTTTGTCATGCTGCTCCCTGACCTCTGCAATCAGCTTGCGAAACAGGTTGCTGTTGAGTCCACCGCAAAGTCCGCGATCCGACGAGATAATGATATAGCCGATGCTTTTTATGTCGCGATCAATGGTGTAATGATGCCTGTATTCCGGGTGCGCCTGGGAGAGATGCGAAATCACCTGACGCATCTTGTCAGCATAGGGTCGTGCACGCCCCATACGATCCTGCGCCTTGCGCATCTTGGATGCAGCGACCATCTCCATCGCGCTGGTAATCTTGCGCGTACTGGTGATCGATGCAATCTGCGTGCGTATCTCTTTTCCGACAGCCATGCTCTATCTCCGCCACTCCCTACCAGGTGTGGTTTTCCTTGAATGCCTTCAGCGCATCATGCAGCGCATTTTCAATCTCGTCATTGTAATCCGCCTCGCTGTTGATTTTATCCATGAGCTCTTTTTGTTCCGCTTTGAGATAGCCGATCAGCGCATGTTCAAAATCCACCACCTTGTCGCTATCGACATCATCCAGGTAGCCTTCGTTGGCAGCAAACAGTGATGCCGCCATCTCTGCGACGGACATCGGCTGATATTGTCCCTGCTTCATCAACTCCGTGACGCGTTTACCACGCTCCAGCTGCTTCCTGGTAGCATCATCAAGGTCGGAGGCAAACTGGGAAAATGCAGCCAACTCACGGTACTGAGCCAACGCCAGGCGAATTCCACCGCCAAGTTTTTTGATAATTTTTGTCTGCGCGGCGCCGCCAACCCGGGATACCGACAGGCCGGCATTGATAGCGGGGCGGATACCGGCGTTGAACAGATCGGTCTCGAGGAAGATCTGACCATCTGTGATGGAGATAACGTTGGTCGGGACGAATGCCGAGACATCTCCCGCCTGGGTTTCAATGATCGGCAATGCCGTCAGGGAGCCTGTCTTACCGGTCACTTTGCCATTGGTATGTTTTTCCACGAAGGCTTCATTGACCCGTGCAGCACGCTCAAGAAGGCGCGAGTGCAGATAGAAGACATCGCCCGGATAGGCCTCGCGTCCCGGTGGACGGCGCAGCAGCAGGGAGACCTGGCGATAAGCCCATGCCTGCTTGGTGAGGTCGTCATAGATAATCAGCGCATCTTCACCGCGATCACGAAAATACTCTCCCAGCGAACAACCGGCATAGGGCGCCAGGAACTGCATCGCCGGCGAGTCACCTGCTGATGCGGCGACGATAATGGTATTTTCCAGGGCTCCATGCTCATCCAGCTTGCGCATTACCTGGGCAATAGAGGAGGCTTTCTGACCAACCGCCACGTAGATACACTTAACACCGGTATCCTTCTGGTTGATGATCGCATCGACCGCAAGGGCAGTTTTTCCTGTCTGACGGTCTCCGATGATCAACTCACGCTGACCACGTCCGACCGGCACCATCGCGTCGATCGCCTTGATGCCAGTCTGCACCGGCTGGTCAACGGATTTACGCTCGATAACGCCTGGCGCCACTTTTTCCAGTGACGACGTCTCGCTGGTGTTGATATCGCCTTTGCCGTCTATGGGATTGCCCAGAGTATCGACGACGCGCCCCAGCATGGCGTCGCCCACAGGAATCTCAAGCACGCGTCCGGTGCATTTGACCGAGTCGCCTTCACTGAGATGCTTGTATTCGCCCAGAGCCACGGCGCCGACAGAGTCGCGCTCGAGGTTCAGCGCCAGCCCATAGGTGTTGCCGGGAAACTCCAGCATTTCATACGACATAACATCGGCAAGCCCGTGAATTCGGACAATACCGTCGGAAACACCAACAATGGTGCCTTCGTTGCGGGCTTCGACAGCGGTATCAAAATTCTCGATCCGCTGCTTGATGAGTTCACTGATTTCTGATGGGTTGAGTTGCATATGGCTTCTCGTTTAATTTTCCAATTCGTTTGCAAGCTTGTTGAGTTGGCCCTGCACGGAACTGTCGATGACCATGTCCCCTGCACGGATGACGACGCCGCCGATCAATGCCGGCTCCTCACTGCTTGTGATCCTGACATCACGTCCAAGCTTGCTCTTTAATACTGTTGCAATCGACTGCTGCTGCGCCTCATCAAGCGGGAACGCCGATGCAACATCAACATCGATCACACCCAACTCCCGGTTTTTCAGCACCTCGTAACGCTGCGCAATCTCGGAGACTATCTCCAGGCGCTCGTTCTGCGCCAGCAGACTCACCAGATTCTGCTCTTCGCTCGTCAGCTTGCCACCGCCAATGTCGATGATCAGCCCGGCTATTTTTGATTTGTCCTGGCCGGGTTCGTTGACCAGTCGCTGCATGGCGACATCCTGCATCAGGGATGCGACATAATCGAGCATCTCCGACCACTGATCCAGCGCGCCGTCCTCTTTGGCGATGGTAAATACGGCTTCAGCATAGGGTCTGGCGATGGTTGTTGCTTCCTGGGCCATGATCGAACCTACAACTGCTTCGCAAGCGCGTCGATGATGTCACTGTGCGCATCGGCATTGACTTCGCGGCGAAGGATTTTCTCTGCGCCGGCAACCGCAAGTTGTGCAACCTGCCCGCGCAGCTCTTCCTTCGCCCGATTGCTCTCCTGCTCAATCTCGGATCTTGCCGTCGTCAGGATATGTTCACCCTCTGTACGGGCATTTTCCTTGGCTTCATCGACAATTTCCGCAGCACGCTTCTGCGCCAGATTGATAATCTCCGCAGCCTGCTTCTTGCCTTTGCGAATGCGTTTTGCGGCGCGATTTTTTGCCCGCTGCTGGTCATGAAGACCGCGCTCTCCAGCCGCCAGGCCTTCGGCGATTTTCTCCTTGCGCTCTTCCAGAGCCGCAATGATTGGTGTCCACACATACTTCTTCGTAAACCACACGAAGAGTATAAAAGCGAGCAATTGTCCAATCAGGGTCAGATTGATATTCATACTGTTTCCCCGTTGTTACTGGGATTGAGATGAGGTCTCAGGGAAAATTCTATTATGCAACGGCAAACAGAACATACATTGCCAGACCAACAGCGATCATCGGTACAGCATCGACAAGACCCATAACGATAAAAAACTGGGTGCGCAGCATCGGAATCAACTCAGGCTGACGGGCTGCGCCTTCGAGAAATCGCGCACCAAGGATGCCGATGCCGACGGCTGCGCCGAGAGCCCCCAGGCCCATCATCAATGCGCCTGCAATATAAAGTAATCCAGATTCCATATTTATCTCCAGTCAGGAAGTAAAAAATAACAAGTTAATAATAGCAGCCGTATAAACCGTAACGGCGATCGATCAATGTTCGTTGTGCGCCATATCCATATAGACAATAGTCAGGGTCATAAAGATGAATGCCTGCAGGGTAATGATCAGGATATGAAAAACCGCCCACACAAACTGCAGTCCGCCGGCAAACAACCCCATGCCGATACCCGCACTGTACATGATTGCTATCAGGATAAAAATCATCTCGCCAGCGTACATGTTGCCGAACAACCGCAGTGACAGCGAGATCGGCTTGGCGATCAGCGAAACGAATTCTAACAGGAAGTTGATCGGGATGAACAACAGCTTCAACAATGGGTTTTTGGCTTCAAACGGCTGCAGAGTCAACTCACCCAGAAAACCGCCGACGCCCTTGATCTTGATTGAGTAGTAGAGCGTCAGTATGAAAACGCCGATCGCCATGCCGAAGGTGGCATTCGGGTCAGTTGTCGCCACCACCTTCATGTAATGGATCCCCATCATCTGGGCCAACATGGGGATGACATCCACAGGCACCAGGTCCATCAGGTTCATGAGAAAAATCCATACGAATATAGTCATCGCAAGCGGCGCCACCAGATCATTTTTACCCGAGAAGGAGCCGCGCACACTGTCATTGATAAATTCAACTATCCATTCGACAAAATTCTGCATACCCGAGGGGACGCCTGCGGTAGCTGATTTGGCAGCACGGGAGAAGAGAAATACAAACAGGGTTCCGAGCAATAGCGACCAGAACATGGTATCGACATGGATCGCCATGAAACCCATTTCATTGATCTCTTCGGCAGAATGCGCCAGCCCCCAGTGACCATCGGCATGCTGACCAAAGGTCAGGTTGGTCAAATGATGCTTGATGTATTCGCTTGAAGTGATTGTCTCTGCTGACATCTCTTTCTCGTGTTATCTCGTTATGCCCTGATCGAAGCGTATCTCAACAGGAGCATTCCTGTAAATTTTTCTATTGTTTATTTGCTATCAACATCAGGCTGCCTGTAGAGAGGTGAATCAACAGGTAGGATCCCAACATAGCGATAATACTGAGTGATTTAAACCACACAATCATCAGCAGAAAAAAAACTGTCGTCAACAGCAACCGTGCAAGCTCTGCCAAATAAAAGCGCCCCATCAGAGCCGCCGTCTCAGAAGCTTTGTAGCGCCGGAACACCAGCAGTATAGCCGCACCATTTGCAGCAGTTGCCGCAACCCCTCCGGCAAGCGTGGAAATCGCATATTTCTGCCCCGGCAATAACATTACCATTGCCAGCAGCAGCGTCAATCCCAACTGCATCAAAACAAGCCGCCAAACAGTGTTCGCTGAAAAACTTTGCACTTGCAGCAGGCAGTTAGCAACTGAAAACAGGCTGAGTATAAGGGAGCACTATAATGAGGTCAACCAAATGCACAACAAAATACCCGTATCTTGAGGGATGTCAACGCAGCATGAATTGACATGTGAAGTCATTTCCACTCATTTCCGCAAAACTTCAGATTGCGTCGTTCCCCGCAATGACAGGATCACCCCGTCATTGCGAGCGTAGCGTAACTCCTCAATAATCCCGTGCAATTCGCGGTCAGAAGACCGCTCCCACAGTTCAATGTGGCGTCAAATGTGGGAGTGGTCTTCTGACCACGATACAAATGCGATAGCATTTTACTCACATGTACGGGATTATTGAGAAGTTACAGCCTGGCAATCTTATTCAATTGATATGCTCGAGGATCCCGTCCAGCTCTTCCAGTGAATTGTAGCTGATCACCAGCCTGCCTTTTCCCTTCGCAGCGGACTGCAACTTGACAATAGCTCCGAGCTTGTCACATAACTGCTGCTCCAGTGAGCGGATATTCGGATCGACGCTCTTCTCTGCTACAGGCGCAGGCTTGGCATCGAGTCCCTGCATGCGCCGCACCAGCTTTTCAGTCTCACGCACAGAGAGTCCGGAGCGTACCACGGTGGCCGCCGCCTGTGACTGCTGCGCGCCCTTTAAACCAAGTATGGCGCGCGCATGCCCCATCTCCAGCTTACCCTGCTCCAGCAACTCCTTGGCATCCGCCTCCAGCTCCATCAAACGCAGAAGATTTGTCACTGTCGTACGCGACTTGCCGATAGCCTGTGCGATTTGCTGATGCGTCAGTGAAAACTCGTCGAGCAGCCGCTGCAGTGCGCCAGCCTCTTCGAGTGGATTCAAGTCGTCACGCTGAATATTTTCAATCAGCGCCATAGCCATGGCGGCCTGATCATCAACATCCCGTATCACGACCGGCATCTCGCCCAGTCCAGCCACCTGGGCTGCCCGCCAGCGGCGTTCGCCGGCAATAATCTCGTAGTGATCGTTGACCGGACGTACAACGATTGGCTGTATAACCCCCTGCGCCGCTATCGAGTCGGCCAACTCACGGAGTTTCTCTTCATCAAAATTTCTGCGTGGCTGGTAGCGCCCGCGCCTGATCAAATCAATATCGAGTTGATGCTGCCCGCCGGCCACGGCTGTTGTCGAAGCGGAAGATGCATTTGCTTCAGGCTCAGCAACACTCTGAGTTTCTGCAACCATCTTCTCAGCAGGAGCAACATTGGTTTCTGTCTCAGTGGTATCCGCGGTTGCAGGCGCCATTCCCAGAAGCGCATCCAGGCCGCGCCCCAGGCCTCGTCGTTTTGCAGTACTCATACAATAAAACTCATCTCTTAAATGTTGCCATGCCGCTTCAGAATTTCACCGGCAAGTACCGAATATGCTGCAGCACCCCGGGAAGACCTGTCATAGC
>JAYELV010000227.1:0-2984 GCA_034717755.1 Pseudomonadota bacterium
GCATGCAGCTAATCACGTGGAAAGATGACCAGGTGGTCGATCTCCAGTGAGATTCCCAATGCTTCACCGATGGCGTGATTGTGATGTGACGGCACCAGCGACAGGATCTCGGCGCCGCTGCCGAGCTGCAGGGTATAGAGATAGCTTGCACCGCGAAAAGCGCGCTCCTTGATGACGGCAGTGCGAGTGCTGTTGTCATCATGGATGATATCGTCAGGGCGGACCAGCACCAATACAGGGCAGCCTGCATGACAGCCATCGGGAATGGCTCCTTCGAGTGTGGCGAGTTCCGTGCGGACATGCCGGTTGTCGATCACTTCGCCATTCAGCAGTACCCCCTGGCCTATAAAATCTGCAACAAAAGGGGTGCAAGGGCGGTGATACAGATCATAGCCGCTATCCCACTGCAACAGCCTGCCGTGCTGCATGACACCAATATTATCCGCCATGGCAAAGGCTTCATGCTGGTCGTGGGTGACCAGAACGGCAGTAATCTGTTCACTCTTGAGTATGCCTCGTACCTCTCTGGCAAGCTCCTCCCGCAGTTCCACGTCCATGCTTGAAAAGGGCTCGTCCATCAACAGCAGTTGAGGTTTGGGAGCCAGCGCGCGGGCGAGGGCGATCCGCTGTTGCTGTCCTCCGGAAAGTTCGTGCGGGTAGCGGTTGTGGAAATCTGGAAGACCGATAAGAGTCAGCAGTTCATCGATACGCTGCTTTCCATGGGAGCCTTTCAGGTGGCGGATGCCGAAGCCGATATTGCCGGCAATCGTCAGGTGGGGGAACAGGGCGAAGTCCTGAAAAACCATGCCCACCCGGCGCCTCTCCGGAGGGGTGGTAAAGCCCGCTGAGCTGACTCTGTTTCCACCAAGTAGAATGTTCCCCTGCTGCACAGGTTCAAAGCCGGCTATTGCGCGCAGCAAGGTTGTCTTGCCACAACCGCTGGGACCGAGCAGACAGCCGATCTCTCCACTGGTTAACGAGAGTGCCACATCCTTGACGACGGTGTTGCTGCCGTAGGCGACACTGAGTTGTTCAACCTCGAGCAGATGGCTCATGCTGTGACGCCTCCTGCACGGGAGCGGCTGATAACCCGGTTTAATACCAGCACCGGAATGATACCGGCAAGCACGATCATCAACGCCGGCGCACCGGCATCAGCGAGACGTTCATCCGCCGCCATCTCATAAGCGCGCACCGCAAGGGTATTGAAATTAAAGGGGCGCAGGATGAGGGTTGCCGGAAGCTCTTTGAGAACGTCGACGAACACCAGCAACAGCGCGGTCAGCAATGTACCTTTCATCAATGGCAGATGAATGCTTCTCAACACCTTCATCGGTGACAGCCCCAGAGATCGGCCGGCATCGTCAAGCGAGTGGTTGATCTTGCCAAGGCCGGATTCGACCGCCTGGATAGAGACGGATAAAAAACGCACGGTGTAGGCGAAGATCAGTGCAAAGAGTGTTCCGGAGAGCAGCAGTCCGGTGGAGATGTCAAAGCTGCTGCGCATCCAGCTGTCAATGCTGTTGTCGATCCAGGCCAGTGGCAGCAGAACACCGACGGCAATGACTGTTCCGGGGACTGCATAACCCAGCGCCGAGATACGCACGCAGCTGTTGATCAGTGGTGTATTATGCAGGCGTTTTCCGTAGGCCAGCAGCAGCGCCAGTGCGACTGCAATGACAGCTGTCAGGCTGGCAAGCATGAGGCTATTGAATGCAAGCACTGCAAAAGAGCTGTCGAGTGCATCCTCTGCAGTAAAGAGCGTCCACTGCAGCAGCTGCAATGCAGGCAAAATAAAGCCGAACAGCAGCGGCAATGTGCAGGCAACCATTGCCAGCCATGCCTTGCCGCCTTTCAGCTGATAACGCTGGATGCTGGAGTATTTGTTGCTGGTATGGTGGAATCTGGCGCGCTGGCGTGACCAGCGTTCGAGCAGGATCAGGGCGAAGACAAAAGCCAGCAGCATCGCAGAAAGCTGTGCCGCAGTAGCGCTGTCGCCCATGCCATACCAGATGCGAAAAATCCCTGTGGTGAAGGTGCTGATGCCGAAATATTGTACGGTGCCGTAATCGGCGAGGGTCTCCATCAGCGCCAGGGAGAGACCGGTGACGATGGCCGGGCGCGCCAGCGGCAGTGCAACACGAAAAAAACCCGCAAGCGGCGTGTTGCCGAGGGTGCGGCTCACCTCCAGCACACACAGAGATTGCTCCAGGAAAGCTGCACGCGCCATCATGTAGACATAGGGGTAGAGCACCAGCGACAGCATCATCGCCGCGCCGCCGAGTGAGCGTACTTCCGGAAACCAGTAGTCTCCATAACTCCAGCCAAACCAGTCGCGCAGTTGGGATTGCAGCGGGCCTTCAAAATCGAGCATGCCGGTGTAGGTGTAGGCGATGATGTAGGCGGGAATAGCCATTGGCAGCAGCAACGCCCAGGAGAGCAGGCGGCGCCCGGGAAACTCACACATGCTGGTCAGCCAGGCAGTGATCACGCCGATGCTGAGTACACCTGCAGAGACGCCAATGAGCAGCAGCAGTGAATTCGTGACATAGTCGGCCAGCAGGGTGTCGACCAGATGCTGCCAGTTGTCATTCACCGGCTGGAAAATGAAGCTGGTGATCACCAGTACCGGCAGGGACATCAACAGGGCGATCAGCAGAATAGATCCCTCCCATAGAGATGGGCGGGGCAGCGTGAAATGGAATCTATCTGCTAGCTTGCTGCTGCTGGTTGTCATGGAGTCTCTTTTTTCACCACGAAGAGCACGAAAAACACGAAGGGGTACAAGCTTTTATTCACGATCTTCGTGCTCTTCGTGGTGAATTTTTGGCATCCTTCATGACCAGTTTACAGTTTGTCATCTCGACGAAGGCCGTTCCTGTGCATCCTGCCCTCACGGCATTTGTACATCCATGTACGGCAGAGAGATCTTTATGCTCTGTGCGACAAGATCCCTCGTCGTTCGTACCTCTCTTCCCTCGGGA
>JAYELV010000228.1:0-2977 GCA_034717755.1 Pseudomonadota bacterium
AACCAGACGCATCACGATCTGGGTGCGCGCATGGTGCCTTTCGGCGGCTGGGAAATGCCGGTGCATTACGGCTCCCAGATTGAGGAGCACCATGCCATTCGGCAGCACGCAGGCATGTTCGACGTCTCCCACATGCAGATTATCGACCTCAAGGGCAGCGACTGTAAACGCTATCTGCGCCACCTGCTTGCCAACGATGTAGAGAAACTCAAATCCACTGGCCGGGCACTCTACTCCTGCATGCTCAACCCACAGGGAGGGGTGATCGATGACCTGATCGTCTATTTTATGGATGAAACCTGGTACCGCATCGTCGTCAATGCCTCCACAGCGCAAAAAGACCTTGGCTGGATCATGGAGCAGGTTGGCGTCTTCGGCATCGAAGTGCTTCCGCGCAGCGACATGGCGATGATTGCCGTACAGGGACCCAAGGCGATCGAGTTAACACTGCCGTTGCTGAATGATGAGTTGAGTGAATCTGCCGCGGAACTGAAGCCGTTTTCAGCCGTGTGGGATCCAAGCTGGTTCATTGCCCGCACAGGTTATACCGGTGAGGATGGATTTGAAATCTTACTGCCTCAGAGTGACTGTGTCACCCTGTGGAATGAGCTGATCGATGCAGGAGTACGTCCCTGCGGCCTGGGTTCACGCGATACCCTGCGCCTCGAAGCAGGCATGAATCTTTATGGCCAGGACATGGATGAAACCACCACACCCCTGGTTTCCGGGCTCGGCTGGACGGTGGCATTGGAACCCGAAGAGCGTGCATTTATCGGTCGCGAAGCGCTGGAGAAACAGAAAAAAGCAGGCATCCCGCAGCAGCTTGTCGGCCTTGTCCTCGAAGGACGCGGTATACTGCGCAGTCATCAAAAGCTGTTTGATGCGGACAAGCAGATCGGCGAGATTACTTCGGGAGGCTTTTCACCCACTCTGGAACGCAGTATCGCTCTGGCCCGCATCGAAACAGATTCAGCGCAGAGTTTTGAAGTGGAAATGCGTGGCAAACGCCTGCCCGTCAAGGTTGTAAAATATCCTTTTGTACGTCACGGCAAACCCGCCACCCAATTGTAATCTAAAACCTGTTACTGAAAACCTAAAACCTAAAACCTAATACAGATCTTCATGGAGCATCCTCATGAGCAATACCCCTGATGGGCTGAAATACACAAAAACACACGAATGGATCAAGGATAATGGCGACGGCACTGTCACTGTCGGCATCAGCGACCATGCACAGGAATTGCTTGGCGACCTGGTTTTCGTCGAGTTGCCTGAAGCAGGCAATGACGTAGCCGCAGGAGACGAAATTGCCGTGGTGGAATCAGTCAAGGCCGCTTCCGACATCTACAGCCCGCTGTCGGGAAAAATTCTTGGCGTCAATGAAGTCCTGATTGACGCACCGGAAAGCATCAACGACTCGCCCTACGAGGAGGGCTGGCTGTTCACGCTAAAACTTGCCGATAGCAGCGAACTGGAAGCATTACTGGATGCGGACGCCTATACAAAGCACGCACAGGATGAGGAGCATTAATGCACCGGCAGACCACACTTCCGCCGAACCCCCATCCCATGGACTGAATCAGAGGTTCCTGTAATGCCTTTCATCCCTCACACCGAAGCTGATGTCAAGCATATGCTGTCGAGCATCGGAGTCGACAGCATTGAAAGCCTGTTTGACGAAATCCCCGACGACCTGAAATGCGGTGAGCTTGATTCCATTCCCGCCGGCATCGGCGAGATGGAGATCACTGAACTGATGCATCAGCGGGCCGCAGCGGATGGACAACCAGCATGCTTTATCGGCGCAGGCGCATACGATCACCATATTCCTGCTGCAGTGTGGGAACTGGCCACACGTGGTGAGTTCTACACCGCCTACACCCCCTATCAGGCTGAAGCCAGCCAGGGAACGCTGCAGTTGCTGTATGAATATCAATCCATGATGACCGCGCTGACAGGCATGGATGTCTCCAATGCCTCTCTCTATGACGGCGCATCTGCAGTAGCCGAGTCCATCTTGATGGCGGTGCGCGCCAACCGCAAATCAAAATCCAGGCGGGTGCTGCTGCCGCGCAGTCTGCACCCGGCCTATCGAAAAACCGTACAAACGATCGTTCGCCATCAGAAAATCGAGCTCATCGAGATCCCTTTTGATACTGCAAGCGGCAAAACCGATCTCAAAGCACTCGACAGCTACAGCGGTGACGACATCACCGCAGTGGTCATTCCCCAGCCCAATTTTTTTGGCGTACTCGAGGACATCGACGCACTCACCAACTGGGCCATGAGCAATGGAGCCATCAGCATCGCTGTGGTCAATCCACTCGCACTTGCCATTCTCAAGCCGCCCGGAGAATGGGGCGACAATGGCGTGGATATCTGCTGTGGGGAAGGCCAGCCACTGGGGATTCCTCTTGCATCCGGTGGCCCCTACCTGGGCTTCATGTGCTGCCGGCAGCAGCATGTACGCCAGATGCCCGGGCGCATTATCGGCGGCACCGAGGATCTCGACGGCAAGCGCGGCTACAGCCTGACACTGCAGGCGCGTGAACAGCATATCCGCCGCTCCAAGGCAACCTCCAACATCTGCACCAACCAGGGGTTGATGGTGACAGCCGCAACCATCTACATGGCGCTGCTCGGCGGAGAAGGATTGGCGCATACTGCTGCCGCAGCACATGCGAATACAGAGGTGCTGGTTGAAAAATTATGCAGCATCAATGGTGTCGACACACTGTTCTCATCACCTGTTTTCCATGAGCGTGCCTTGAAAATCAATGCCCCGGCAGAAAATGTGCTGAGCTCGCTGGCCGCGCACAATGTACTCGGTGGTTACAATCTGAGTGCAGAGTATCCGGAGTTGGGAGACGCTATACTGGTATGCGCAACAGAGAAGCGCACCGAACAGCAGATCGAAGGTTTTCGCGACAAACTCGATCGCATCATGCATCGTCAGCCTGATGCTTGATCTCGCTAG
>JAYELV010000229.1:0-1627 GCA_034717755.1 Pseudomonadota bacterium
TTGATCGTCAGAAGGCTGATTCATGGTCATAGGTGTTGGCTAGTCCGGGTTTCTACAACTCTAAGGAGGCCCTGAAAAGCAGACTCCCAACCCAACTCTCTCCCCGGGGCGAGGGTTGGGTTGAGGGCTTTATGATACATCATCAAGCTGCAATCATCATCTTCTGTGCAATTTTCGTAGCAATTCTTAATGTGCCAATAGAGTGCCAATTTCTTAAAAGACTTTTTACCACGAAGCACACGAAGACCACGAAGAATCCACCAGTTACAAAAATGCCTTCGTGCTCTTCGTGCTCTTCGTGCTCTTCGTGTCCTTCGTGGTGAGTATCTCTCTGCATTTAGAACTGCTGCAATTCTTGCAACGCCCATTCGATATGCTCCTTGACCAGCGTGGAAGAGTCACACAGACGCTTCTGCAATGCATCGATCACATCCTCGTGCGCTGCGCCGTTTCCCAGCGCTACAGCGATGTTTCTCTGCCAGCGCTGATAACCGATGCGGCGGATGGCGGAACCCTCCGTGTTGTGCAGAAATGTCTCTTCATCCCAGGCAAACAACTCCAGCAGGGTGGCGCGGTCGAGTCCATGCCTGGGTAGAAAATCACTCTCAGCACTGTTGCCGGCAAAGCGGTTCCACGGGCAGATGGCCATGCAGTCATCACAACCATAGATGCGATTCCCCAGCATCGATCTGAATTCAACAGGAATCGCTCCCTGCAGTTCAATCGTGAGATAGGAGATGCAGCGCCTGGCGTCCACTACATAGGGTGTGACAATCGCCCGGGTAGGACAGATATCGATACAGGCAGTACAGCTGCCGCAGTGCTGCTGTGCCGGTGCATCGATGGGCAACGGCAGATCAACATAGATCTCTCCGAGGAAAAACCAGGACCCTGCATGCTGATTGATGAGGTTGCTGTGCTTGCCGATCCATCCCAGTCCGGCTTTTTGCGCCAGCGGCTTTTCCAGCACCGGTGCGGAATCGACAAATACACGCTGCGTATGATCTCCGATCTCATTGGAAATCATCTTTGCCAGGGCAGCAAGACGTTTACGCAGGGTTTTATGGTAATCACGCCCCAGCGCATAGCGTGAGATGAAGGCCTGTGCCGGGTTGTTTATGACGGCAAACAGATCCTCGTTGCTGTCCGGCAAATAATCCATGCGCACCGAGATGACACGCACAGTGCCGGCGATTAGCTCGCCAGGACGACTGCGTTTGCTCCCGTGACGCGCCATATATTCCATGTCGCCATGAAACCCCTGCTGCAGCCACTGGTGCAGATGATTTTCAGCTTCAGTGAGATCCGTGTCAGTGATACCGACTTGCTGGAATCCAAGTTCAGCACCCCATTGTTTGATCTTTGCCGCAAGAGATTGCATAGGAAGGTTAAGGGAAGTTTTAGGTTTTAGGTTTTAGGTTTTAGGTGGATTGTGCGATAAGCTTGGCCATTGCGTGATTTTCATCAGAGTATGTTGATGCAGTCCCAATACCTGTATCATATCTAAAAATCGATGCATAACTGCTGTATGGCTATTGGCACTCTGCTCTAACCATACACGAAACCAACCTAAAACGTAAAAACCTAAAACCTAAAACCTCACCACCTAAAACTTAAAACCTAAAAC
>JAYELV010000229.1:1727-2952 GCA_034717755.1 Pseudomonadota bacterium
TGCCTCACGCCCTCTATCGTGCTGAACAGGTGCGCAGGATGGACCATACTGCCATTCACCATTTTGGCATTGCCGGTGAGACCCTGATGGAGAGGGCAGGGGCCTTCAGTTATGCCATGCTGGCGCGCTATTGGCCGCAGGCAAAGTCCATCGCGGTGATTTGCGGGAGCGGAAACAACGGCGGTGACGGTTATGTCGTCGCGCGCATCGCACATCTTGCAGGGTTGGAAGTCACTCTGTTGCAAATGGGAGATCATGACAGGCTCCAGGGAGATGCTGCGCTCAATGCCCAGCGTTGCGAGGCGCTGTCGATTCCCTGTGAGCCGCTGCACAAAATCCCCGATGATGTTGATGTGATCGTCGATGCGCTCCTCGGCACTGGTCTGGAGCGTGATGTCAGCGGAAGTTGGGCCGAAGCCGTGCACAAGATCAATCAACACCGCGCACGGGTTCTTGCCATCGACATCCCTTCGGGGCTGAATTCAGATACCGGTGCAGTGATGGGTAGTACGGTCAGGGCTGATATCACCACAACCTTTATTGCGCTCAAGCAGGGGATGTTCACTGCTGCAGCGGCGGACTATTGCGGTGAAATCCTGTTTCACGCCCTTGATATTCCAGCGCGCCTGTATGCATCGGAGCTTCTCAGCGCCAGAAGGGTCGACTGGGAGCGACAGCAGCAACTGCTGCCGCAGCGATCTCGCAGTTCGCACAAGGGGGATTGCGGGCATGTTCTGTTGATTGGTGGTGCACCCGGATTCAGCGGCGCCATCCGGCTGGCAGGAGAGGGGGCACTGCGCTGCGGCGCCGGCCTGGTCTCGATAGCAACAGATGCCGGACATGCAGGCCTGATCACTGCATCCAGGCCTGAACTGATGTGTCACGGCATCGCCACTCCTGCTGAGCTGGAACCGCTGCTGCATCGATGCTCCGTTATCGCCATCGGCCCGGGGTTGGGGCAGGGCGCCTGGGGCAAATCCCTGCTTGAGAGTGTCCTCCAGAGTAATAAGCCTGTGGTTGTTGATGCTGATGCGCTGAACCTGCTTGCACAGCAA
The DNA here is from genome assembly GCA_034717755.1 of Pseudomonadota bacterium. GTDB lineage: Bacteria > Pseudomonadota > Gammaproteobacteria > Chromatiales > Chromatiaceae > Sva-25. Next base: position 2,783 of record JAYELV010000229.1, read on the forward strand.
CCGCAACAGCACCGCAATTGGGTGCTGACGCCACATCCGGGGGAGGCGGCGCGCTTGCTGGAGAAGTCGGTTGAGGAGATTCAGGGTGATCGATATCGTGCGGCAAAACAATTGCAGCAGCGCTATGGTGGTGTGATCGTATTGAAAGGCTCCGGCACGATCATCCACTC
>JAYELV010000230.1:0-2940 GCA_034717755.1 Pseudomonadota bacterium
ATCCTCTGAAATCAGCCATTAAGTCACTGCTATTGGGTGTATCTGGAGGAAACGTCGGAGGCAGGGATGCCGAAGCGAGCCTACATGGATGTATTTACGGCATTTTCCGGAAGATATACCCGGTAGCAGTGACGATCCTGTAGATGCTGAATAGTTACGAAAATTGCTACCAAAGGGTGAGGGAGCTCTACGGAGAAGCGAAGATATGGTAGGCGGGGTTGTCGCTCTCATCCCAGTAACGGTATCCCAGCTCATCCATGGATGTGGTGAATGCCTTCTTCTCCTTGTTGGTGCGCAGCTGGATGCCGATGAGCACCCGCCCATAGGCTGCGCCGTGATTGCGGTAGTGGAACAGGCTGATATTCCAGCGCGTTCCCACCTGGGCAAGAAAATCCAGCAGCGCCCCGGGGCGCTCGGGAAACTGAAAGCGAAACAGATTTTCATGCGTCACCCCGGGCGCGTGGCCGCCAACCATGTAGCGGATATGCAGTTTCGCTGTCTCGTTGTCGGTCAGGTCAATCGCCCTGTAGCCGTTCTTATCCAGAGACTGCAGCAGTTGCTGACGCTCTTCGTCACCATGGCCCAGTTCGATTCCACAAAAAACATAAGCATCGCTCTCATCCGCATAGCGGTAATTGAATTCAGTAATGCTGCGCTTCTTCAGCAGGCTGCAAAATTTCAGAAAGCTCCCGGGCTCTTCGGGAATATGCACGGCAAGCAATGCTTCGCGCTGCTCGCCAATCTCGGCCCGTTCGGCAACATTGCGCAGACGGTCAAAATTCATATTTGCGCCGCTGACGATGCCGATCAGCTGTTCACCGCTGATTTGATTGTCGTTCACGTAGCGCTTCATGCCTGCTACCGCCAGTGCGCCCGCCGGCTCTGCAATGGAGCGGGTATCCTCGAAAATATCCTTGATGGCGGCGCAAATCTCATCCGTAGTGACCAGCACCACCTCGTCGACAAGTTGACGCGCGACGTGAAAGGTCTCCTTGCCGACCTGCCGCACCGCCACGCCATCCGCAAACAACCCCACCTGCTTCAACGACACCCGGCGGCCCGCTTTCAAGGCGCGATGCAGCGTCGGCGTATCTTCAGGCTCCACCCCGATGATGCGGGTATCTGGACAGATCGCCTTGACGTAGGCCGCCACACCGGCGATCAGTCCTCCACCGCCAACGGGGACGAACAGACTGTGTATCGGCGCAGCGTGCTGTCGCAAAATCTCCATGCCGACAGTTCCCTGGCCGGCGATGACATCGACATCATCGAATGGATGAATGAATGTCAGCTTTTTCTTTTTCGCCAGCGCCTCCGCATGTGCACAGGCCTCGTCATAGGAGTCACCGAAGAGAATCGCCGTTGCTCCATAGGCGGCAACGGCATCCACCTTGATCTGCGGCGTGGTTGACGGCATGACAATGGTTGCAGGAGCGTTCAGCCGCTGCGCCGACAATGCCACTCCCTGGGCATGATTGCCAGCAGATGCGGCGATCACCCCCTTGCTGCGCTGCTTTTCAGGTAGATGGACCAGCTTGTTGTAAGCGCCGCGCAGCTTGAAGGAGAACACCTGCTGCAGATCTTCCCGCTTCAACTGTACATGGTTGTCCAGTTTTTTCGACAGCCTTGGCGCAAATTCGAGCGGCGTCTCATCCGCAACCGCATAGACAGGAGCGCGCAGGATTTTATTCAGATATTTTTGTGGCATAGGTGGTGCTCAATTATAGCAATTCTCAATGTACCAATTAACGAGTCGATATCTTAAAAGACTTGTAATTATTCAGTACATTCGAGTTCGTCACTGCTACCGGGTATATCCTCCGGAAAATGCCGTGAATACATCCCTGTAGGCTCGCTTCGGCATCCCTGCCTCCGACGTTTCCTCCAGATACACCCAATAGCAGTGACTTAATGGCTGACTTCAGAGGATACTGAATAGTTACAAAGATTTTTACCACGAAGCACACGAAGACCACGAAGAATGAACTGCTTACAAAAATGCCTTCGCTCTCTTCGTCTCCTTCGTGGTGAATATCTCTCTACATTTAGAATTGCCGGCTCAATTGTCGATGGAATGAGTACATGTAACGGGTATGTTATCATTAATAAATTAAACGGATAGTGTGAAGGGTAATAAACGCATGAATCAAGATGAATTAAAACGCCAGGCGGCGGAAAAGGCGCTGGATTTTCTGCCGGAGAGCGGCATTCTCGGTATCGGCACGGGTTCGACCGTGAATCATTTTATCGATCTTCTGGCGCCGATCAAAGGGCGTTTCGATGGTGCAGTCTCCAGCTCGGAGGCCTCCACGAAGCGCCTCGAAGCGATCGGCATGCAGGTGCTGGATCTCAATTCAGCCGGTGAACTGGAAGTCTATGTCGATGGCGCGGATGAATCCAACCACCAGCTGCATCTCATCAAGGGTGGCGGCGGCGCACTGACGCGCGAAAAAATCATTGCCGCTGCCAGCAAAAAATTTGTCTGCATCGCCGATGCGAGCAAGCTGGTCAGCGTCATGGGAGAGTTTCCGCTGCCGGTCGAGGTGATTCCGATGGCGCGCAGCTATGTGGCGCGTGAACTGGTGAAACTCGGTGGAACCCCGCAATTGCGGGAAGAGTTTATTACCGACAATGGCAACCTGATCCTCGACGTGCTTCACCTGGAGATCATGGAACCGATGAAGCTGGAGGCCGAGATCAACAACATCGTCGGCGTCGTCACCGTCGGCCTGTTTGCACACCGCCCGGCCGATGTATTGATTCTCGGCAGCGAGGATGGCGCCAAAGTCATCGAGCCGTAATTTCTCAATAATCCCGTGCAGGAAAAACCCGTAGGCCGGATGAGCGGAAGCGAAATCCGGCAACCCAAAGCCGGATGACGGCGCTGGAAGATCCGTATTGAATCAAAGATCGGTGAAAGCGCCTTATCCGGCCTACGAT
>JAYELV010000231.1:0-3794 GCA_034717755.1 Pseudomonadota bacterium
CGAGGGGACGCCATTTTGAGTCAGATTTTTCGTGCATTTGAGGCGAATAGCAGCGCTATTTAACGATAATGGACGGGAAATCTGGCCAAAAGGGCGTTTCCGCAGTAGGTCTTCTATTCTCGGACAGCCTCCTCGTGAAGGCATCTTGTGTCCCAGCCACTGGAGAGCAGAACCTGCGCCATTGACTGTCCCCTCCAACAGATACTCCCTCTGTTCGCTGCTGCTATGAAACAATCCTGTCAACAGATTGCCACTACGCATTGGCCGATTTCCCGTTGAAGATAAGATAAAAGCTCCGCTTCCAACATTGACCAATGCACCGCATTCACTCGCGGAAAGTGCAGTCCGCAGGGCCGCAGTCTGATCACCGTTGACCGCCATCAGCGGAATATTGCCAGCTTTGATTCGACCATAGTCCGCCTGAGTTGGTTTGACTTCAGGCAGCAGATGCTGCGGCACTGAATAGAGATCCAGCAACTCTGCATCCCACTGCAGATCATCCAGGTTGAACAGTTGGGTGCGCAGCGCATTGGCATGATCGACCACGTAGGGCGAGTCTTGTAGTAGATTGAACAGCAGAAAACTGGCAAGCGGACCGATACACAGGCGCTGCTGCTGCCGGGCCTTTTTGACTGCTCTATTCTGCATCAGCAGCCAGCGTATCTTACTGCCGCCATAATAAGCTGTCAGCGGCAGCCCGGTGCGTAAACGAACGAGAGATTCCTGATGCCTGATCGAAGCGATAAACGCTTCACCACGGCGATCTGACCAGCTCAATAGCGGTGACAACGGTTGACCTGATTTTGCATCCCATGCAATGACGCTGGAGCGCTGTGTTGCCAGGCCGGCTGCTGAAATTTCAGAAGCCTGTTCCGGATCGGCGCCTATTTGTTCGATGACAGAGGTGATGACTGTCGTGAGTGAATCCAGGATCTCGTTGCCATCCTGTTCGCAACGCTCTCCATCACGCAACAATGAAACGGCCAGCTGCGCACTGGCCTCGATCTCACCCTGCTGATTGAAGAGAATCGCACGACTTGACTGCGTCCCCTGATCGATGCCGAGATAGCGTTCAGTCATTCCTTTTCCAGCTTGAGTTTTTCTGTATCAGCGATTGCAGTGCGTTTTTCCAGTGTCTGTTTACAGAGTTCCAATACCTTCCCGGCAGTCACGCGGTAGCTGGTGATCTTGCCGCCAAACACGGTGACTGCATGTGGATGTTGATCATCATCAGCGATAATGCAGCTCTCGCGCGAGCGTGTGAAGGCAGCGGTCTCTGCAGCGGGCAGCACCCTCAGACCTGCCCAGGCTGCATTGATCGAGAGGTCATTGTTGTCAAAATAGTGGCTGAAAACTGATTTTAGATAGGCAATTTCACTCTCGAGCGGATGGACGTCGTCAGGATTCCCCCTGTAGGGAGTCTCCGTGGTTCCTATCAGGGTGCGTCCCTGCCAGGGGATAACGAAAACGGCTCGCTGGTCAGTCGGCGCCTCCAGGTAGTAGGCGCCGCGTGATATCTGCAAATCTATTTCAATATGCGCGCCCTGCACATTCTCTGACGCAATCACAGGCAGGTCCGGCTTGAAACGCTGCGCAACAGCCTCGGCCCATGGTCCGGCTGCATTGACCACGATGGTGGCGTGGACCTGCCGGGTGATGCCGGATTGACGATAACTGATGCGGTAGCCATCTCCGAGGGCTTGCGCACTGAGAAATTCTGCGGGTGCATGCAGTTGTGCCCCCAGTTGCTGCGCCGAACGCATCACCGCCATGGTCAATGCGGCATCATCGGTTTGCGCATCCCGGTATTGAAAAACTCTTTTCAGGCCATCCTGCTTTAGACCATCGAGGTGCTTCCACTCAGATCGGGGCACAATCCTGAATCCCGTGTTGCGGTGAAACCCGGCCAGTAATCTGTACAGTGTCAAGCCGGTTGCGACCTTCAGCGGTGAACGACTGCTGTGCTGATAAAGCGGTATATAAAACGCAAGCCGTTTGACCAGCGCTGGCGCAATTTGCAACAGTAACTCCCGCTCCTTGAGGCTCTCCCTGACAAGTTTGAAATCGAAGTTTTCCAGGTAACGCAATCCGCCATGAATCAACTTGCTCGATTTGCTCGAGGTCCCTGCAGCGATTGCGCTCTTCTCCAGCAACAATACCGAAAAACCGGCAGCAGCCACTGCCTGGGCCACGCCGGCGCCGTTGATGCCGCCACCAATAACGACCACATCAAAAGAGGGTTCAGAGCTGTTCATGTTCAACACTTATTATGAAAGCTGGATACCAAATTATTATGGGGACTGTAGGAATCATCCTGTGAGAATTCCGTCATTGCGAGGAGTGGAGCGACGTGGCAATGACAGTCATCGTTCGGCGCATCAGCGATTTCAGGTTTATCGTGGCTGTAGCATATCAGTGATGCAATTCGTCTCAAACAAACTCAAACCGCGTGATAAATAGAGATCACGAGTGGCGGCATCATCGATATTGTAGAGCACCCATTGCCAATTCCCGGGCCACATAACATCATCCTCGGGAGGAACCTTGTCGATATCGACAAACAGATAATCCGGAGAGAGAGCCTCTGCCTGTTCGTGGCTCTGTTCATCCCACTTCAGCAGCACCCAACCTCCTCTTACACTGTGGTCGCGCATCACATCGGCGATCACCTGTAAATCAAATGAGATGATGCAGACACGCGACTGCACAGCGGCGATTCTCTGCATAACTGCCCGCAGACAACGCTCTCTTCCAAAGTGATAGAGGCTTTTCCGCTTGATTTCGATGAAGGCGGTCACCTGTGGATAGTTGCTTAACAGCTCGACAAACTGATCCAGAGAGGCGATTCGAGTCGTTTGGAACTGTTCGCCAAAACGCTCAGGGTGCCCGGCGGGGATTTGCTGCAGTTGCTGATAATTCAGATCAAACAGGCTGGTATCAACACCGCTGATACGCCCGAGAGTGTCGTCATGGCAGAGAACAGGAATCTCATCCGCGCTGAGGTGGATGTCGGTTTCGATGTAATTCGCACCGGAAGCTATGGCTGAATGGTAGCCAGCCAGGCTGTTCTCCGGAAAATGAAAGGGATCCCCGCGATGCGCTACCCAGTCAATCGCGGGGAGTTTCAACCTGTCGTTCTCACGATTTGTCCACTTGAATTCTCAAATCGGGAAGATCAGCCTTGCCGATCACATGCAGCACGATACCACCGCCGATGCAAAAGATCACCGAGGCCAGCAGGCTGGCAACGATGGGGTTGTCACTGCCCAACTGCTGAGTGTAATAGTATGCTGCTATCATGCAGCCGATACCACACAGATAAAAAATAATAGCCGAAGCAAATGCAATTTTCTGACCAATTCCACGTTGTTTCATAAGCTTTTCAATTCACTGTTTATAGATATAATAGTGCTCAGGTTACATGAAAACCGGTATCATTTCCTGATTGAGTACTATGCTGAAACTGTAATTTCTCAATCACTGCGTGCATGGCGGCACCACTTAAAACCTAAAACTTAAATCTTAAAACCTACCCAAACCTATCCCATGAAAGATTTTCCTGATATCAAAGTAGAAATTGCCGACGAAAAAGGCGACTCTCTGAGCAGTTGTGCAGGTTCCGAGCCTTTTGCACTGCAGGTGCTGGGCGACAGCATGGAACCTGAGTTCCCTGACGAATGTATCGTTATCATCGAACCCAATACCAAGTGCAGCAGCGGCGCCTATGTGTTTGCCGAAATCGAGGGTTCACGCTGGTTTCGCCAGTATCTCAATGACGAGCATGGCGAAAGACT
>JAYELV010000231.1:3894-11572 GCA_034717755.1 Pseudomonadota bacterium
TCCCTGACGAATGTATCGTTATCATCGAACCCAATACCAAGTGCAGCAGCGGCGCCTATGTGTTTGCCGAAATCGAGGGTTCACGCTGGTTTCGCCAGTATCTCAATGACGAGCATGGCGAAAGACTCGTTGCACTGAATGACGACTATCCCGCAATGCCCCTCGATGGTTTCGAGTGGCAGATTCACGGCATCATTGTGCAACGTAATATTCGACGCAAAATCAAACATTACGATGTTCATTGAGTTACATCTCAATAAACCCAGTGCAGGAAGCCGGGGTGAGTTCCCGTAGGGTGTCAATAAGCGAAGCGCATTGCACCGGAAATGGCGGGATGCGCACCGCTTATGCCGCCCTACGGATAATCATCAACTTTGATTTGGATATGATGTTATTCAAAACTCTTTTTGATATGAAATCTCTGATAGCAATCGCGTTGCTGCTTTTTTTGACCGCCTGTGGACAGGAGACAGATAACAGCAGCGGCAACAAGCATGAATCCAAGCCGCATCTCGTAGCCATCACCCGGGTGCAGCAGAGTCACCTCAGCAGAACCTATGAGCGCCGTGGCATCCTCAAAGCCCGGCGCAGCGTCAAGATTCATGCACTTGAAGAGGGCATGGTGATCTCGCTTCCCTGGTATGCCGGCGACGCCGTCAAACAGGGAGACGAACTGGTGCATCTCGACGATGAGCTGCTGCAGGCAGAGCTCGCCAAGGAGAGCGCCAGGCTGGACAAGGAGCAGAAAAATCTCAAACGTCTGCAGCGCCTGATCAAATCAAAAGCAGCCTCCATCGACGAACTGGTAGCGGCGCAAACCGAAGTTGCTGTGCAACAGGCCGAAGTGACACGTCTGCAGACACATATCCGGCGCACATCCATCAGGGCGCCTTTTGACGGCATCATCACCGAACGTCTTGTAGAAGCTGGCGACCTGGCGACAGAAAACAGCCACCTGCTGACAGTTGTCGATCCGCAATCGCTGGTGATCGACCTCAGCCTGCCCGAGTTCCTGCTGCTGCAGTTCAAACCACAGATGCAGGCCATGATCCGCTTTGGCGAACAATCTCAAAGTGATGACAAGTGGTTTCCGGCAACCATCAGCCGCATCTATCCGACCATCGATGAAACAACCTCGATGGGATTGATGGAGCTGAAACCACTGACACTGCCACAGGATGTTCTCATCGGCCAGAGAGTCAATGTCAGACTGGAAACCGCTGTGCAAAACCAGATATCGATTCCTTACCAGGCCCTGCAGCAATCCCGTGACGGCCACTACGTCTTTGTTGTCGAGGAGGGAAAAGTGCACAAACGCCCTGTCGAAGCCGCTTTTTTAGGATCTCGAATCATTGTGATCAGCAGTGGCCTGAGTGATGGAGAGACTATTGTCACGCGCGGATTTCTCGGCCTTGAGGACGACGACATGGTCAAAATCACTGAATGAAGTCATCTCGCGGCAATATCAGCATCTGGTCCATTCACCACCCCATCGGTGTGGTGATGCTCACACTGGCAGCCATGATGCTGGGGTTTCTTGCCTATACACGCCTCAATATCGACCTGTTGCCGCATGTCATCTATCCTGAGGTGCGCGTCAGGGTGATGGACCCGGGTGTACCGGCAAAAATCATGGAAGACAAGGTAACGCGTCAGCTCGAAGAGCAGCTGGCGATTACCGAGGGTGTGGTGCATATCCATTCGACCACCAGCAAGGGGCGTTCTGCCATCGACCTCTCCTTCGACTTCGGGACAGACATCGATATTGCACTGCGGGACGCCAGCAATCGCCTGGACCGGGCAAGGCGGTTTCTTCCGGATACGGTCGATCCGCCGATCATCTATAAGCGTGATCCCTTTCAGCGGCCGGTGATGATTCTTTTGGCCTCCTCCACGCTGCGCTCGGCGCTGGAGATCAGGGAGTGGGCAGATTACACCCTGAGCAAACTGCTGCTGAATCTTCCGGGAATTGCAGCCATCGAAGTCGGAGGCGGGGTCAATCGCGAGATTCAGATAGAGGTCGACCAGCAACGTCTGGCGGCCAGCGGCATCGATATCAGCACCCTGACTGATATCATCAGCAACAGCAACAGCGACACCGCGACCGGCCGGCTCGAAATGAGCAGCGGCGAGATCAGCGGCATAACACGCGGGCAATTCAGCAGTGTCGATGCCTTTGGCAAGTTGCAACTGCCACGCTCGGATCTGCAGGTCAGTGATGTTGCGACTATCTACGACGGCAGTGAAGAGGAGCGCATTCGCGTGCGCAGCAACGCCCGGCCTGGCGTCAAGGTCTCGGTGCAGAAACAGCCGGGCGAGAATACCGTCAACGTGGTCTCGGCAGTCACACTGGCGCTGGCGGAACTCAGGAGTAACAACCTGATTCCCGATGATATCTCGCTCTCCATCGTCAAGGATGACTCCACACAGATAAAGAGCGCCATCGACACGACATTGCGGGCTGCCGCAGGCGGCGCGCTGCTGGCGATGCTGGTGGTCTACCTGATGCTGGGTGATCTGAAGCGCACACTGATCATCGGCACGGCGATTCCCGTGGCCATGCTGATCACCTTTCTGCTGATGTCTATGGCGGGGCTCAATATCAATATCATGACGCTTGGCGGACTGGCGCTGGGCATCGGCATGCTGGTCGACAGCACCATCGTGATGCTGGAAAACATCCACCGCCATCAGCAAATGGAGTCTGATCCCGCCAATGCGGTCAGGGAGGTCGCCGGTGCAATCTTCGCCTCGACCACCACCAACCTGGCCGCTATTCTTCCCTTTATGATGCTCGTCAGCATCGTCGGGCTGCTGTTTCAGGAGATGCTGTTTACCATCTCCTCGGCCATCGTCGCTGCAATGGTGGTCTCATTGACCCTGATCCCTGCCCTTGCCGGCAGACTCAAGCCTGCGAAGCATTCAGGCTTTATCGATACAGCGACTATTGCACTCTCCAACGGCTACAGCCGGCTGCTGCAGCATACTTTATCTCTGCCGGTGATAGCCAGAGTTTTGCTGGTGCTCCTGTTTGTCATCGGCATGGCGATCACCGCGCGTGATTTTTTCGAACTGCCGGACAGCCTGCTGCCGAAAATGGATGAGGGTTCGATCATGGTGATTCTCAGCAGTGACGAAGGAACCGACATCGACACCATGGACAAGCTGACGCATCAGGTTGAGGAGGTCGTTGGCGCGCAAACCGATGTCGAAACCATCTTTACAACCGTGGGAGGATTTATTTTTGGACGCACCCAGGTCGAGCGTCCCAACCGCTCATCGATCCAGGTGTTTCTCAAGCAGACATCCGAGCGCTCGATCACGGCTCAGGAGTGGGTCACGGCATTTCGCAGCCGCATGGATGAAGCCGGAATTGCGGGGCTGCGTGTTCGCGCCTATGTGCGCTCCATGCGTGGCATCCGCATTAATCAGGGAGAAGATGACCTCTCTCTACAGGTTCGCGGCGCCAATCTGGAGAGCCTGACCACGATTGCCGAACAGCTCAAGGAGAAGCTTAAAACCCTGCCCAACCTGAATAACCTGCGCCATTCAAATGAAGACCCGGCCCGCGAGATGGTGCTGCAGATCGACCACGAGAAGGCAGCGCGTTACGGCATCGATGCAGCATCGATCGGCCAGCTGGTGCGCACAGCACTCGACGGCAAGATCATCACCAGTTTCTATGCCGATGACCGCAGTATCGACGTTCGCCTGCGCTTTAAAAAGAGTTATTGGCGCAGCCCCGGGGATCTCTACAATATGCAGCTGCTGAGAAACAGCGAAGAGCATCCTGCGGTGCGGCTTGCCGATGTTGCAACCATTGTTATCCAGGCGGCGCCGGCGAAGATTCAGCGCGACCGCCAGCAGCGTATCGTCGAGGTGAGCGCGTCATTCGTCGATGCGGACAAGATGCAGTCTACCCTGCGCGAGGCGCTTGAAATCGCCCACAGCCTCGACCTGCCTGACGGCTATGGCATCATCGAGTCAGGCAGTCTCGAAAATCTGCAGCAGAGCCACTCCCTCGGCATGACGCTGCTGGCGCTGGCGCTCTTTTTGGTGCTGGTGGTGATGGCGGTACAGTATGAATCGCTGCGCAACCCGCTGGTGATTCTGCTCGGGGTGCCTTTCAGCGTCATCGGTGTTTCCATTGGCCTCGACATCACTGCAACGCCGATCTCCATGCCTGTGTGGATCGGCATGATCATGCTCGCAGGCATCGTTGTGAACAATGCCATCGTGCTGGTCGAGACTATCGAGATTCAGCGCCGCAACGGCATGCAGAGAATCAAAGCCACAGTCGAGGCTGCCCGCATCAGGCTCAAGCCCATCCTCATGACAACATTGACAACGGTGTTTGGCATGCTGCCACTGGCGATGGCGCATGGAGAAGGCTCTGAGATGCTGCAGCCACTCGCCGTGGTCATCATCTCAGGTCTGCTGTTTTCTATACTCGTAAGCCTGCTGTTGATCCCAATTTTCTATGTTGCATTGGCGAGGCGTTAATCAGGCAATAGAGTATCGATATTTTAAAAGACTTTTACCACGAAGCACACGAAGAGCACGAAGAATCAACTGAATGCAAAAATAGCTTCGTGCTCTTCGTGAGCTTCGTGGTGAGTATCTATCTATATTTATAATTGCTTATATCTGTGTGCATCTGTGTTCATCTGTGGATAAAAGGTTTTTTACGGATAACGCACAGATCCGTAGGGTGCCAATAAGTGGTGCGCATTGCACCTTCATGCGGCGGGATGCGGCAATGATTGTTCCTGACAATCTGATTGCACTTCCTCCATCCATGGAGGTCGCTGTCGCTTATGCCGCCCTACGGGTTGTTTTTTCCGCAGATGCTCACAGAAAAAAGGTTTGTAATTATTCAGTACCAGTTATGTCGTCGCTGTTTGCGGGCATATCTTCCAGAAAACGCCGTGAATACATCCATGTAGGCTCGAGTCGGCATCCATGCCTCCTACGTTTCTTCCAAATACGCCCGCAAACAGTGACTTGGCTGGCCATTTGATCAGCAAGCTGAATAGTTACAAAGGTTTTTATATCTGTGTGCATCTGTGGATAAAAGGTTTTTACGGATAACGCACCGTGATATCCATGACAATTCCACGCTCGTCGGGATACATCATCTGTGACATCCACGGCTGGTATTGCCCCATCAGGCGCATCATCTCTACCGCCTGTTTATGTTCCGCGGGAGTCATCTCCTCGGATGGTGGTGCGCTCTCCATGAGTTGTGCAAATACAGAGTAGTAGCGCGGTCCGTCACTCGTGAACCAGAATAACGCCGGTTTGGACAGATCCATCGGTGTGGACGCAGCCTTTTCACCCATGATGATGTTCAGATTCTTCTCCTTGAGACTTAGCATAACGGGTGGGATACCGGCGGGCAGCAGACCGTCTGGCAGGGGTACAGGAGTACCGTCATCCGGCACCTGGATCGAGGCGAGCGGTGGCGCAAACATGGAGAGCATACGCACCAGCCCCATCGGGTCATCCGCCACCAGGGAGAAGCGGGCGCTGACGTTTTCAGGCTGGTTTTTACTGCCCAGCTTGAGTTCATCGATAGCGACATAGAGCGTCTTCACCTGGGTGATTCCCATACCCATCGCCATGGCGATACCCATGGACGCCTGGTCCATTGCCTGTTTACGGATAGCCTTGCAGCCAGCTTTTTCTCCACTTGCACCAAGGAATGCCATAAAGGAGAGCAGTGAATCACGCAACTTGGGCACATTGGCGCTGAAGCCAAAATCCACCATGGGATTGGCCGATACCTCGAAGCTATTCAGTGGCGCTGGAATGGTCATTAACCGTTTCGAAACTTCCGCGGTGGTCTTCAATACAACTTCCATATTGATGGTTCGACCCTGAATTGACTTAACACCCATGACGATCTCCGGAGCATGCGCAACGACAGCTTTTGCAACCTGGAAACATCTGTTCAGCTGGTCGAGGTCGCCAGCCTCGCCCTTCTGTTTCATCACAGCGATGGCGACAGCCTGCAGGTTCTCCACGCCCTGCTGCAGTTTGAAAAAGCCCTCTCCATATCCACTGTAGTGATTGCTCTCGACAAACTGTCTGAATTGCGCTGCGGAGTAGCTCTTTTCAGGCTTGTTCTTGCCCGTCAGATGCTGCAGGACCTTGTCTCGATAGGCATTCTGAAACAGACTGGCGGCAAGATGATCGTTATGGATCACCAGCGCAACGCCAAACTGTCCCGCGTCATCGGCGACGACCAGGCAGTTCAGTCCATCACAGCTGTCGAATTTGAGCTTGAAGCCGGTTCGTTGCTCAACGCGTTTGAGCATCGCCATGACTGCATCAGGGCTATCGATCTCAACACGTAAAACAGGTGTCAAACCAATGCCGTAAATCATAGTGCGGGAATTTCTGCTCAAGCCAATGTTCGCAAGCTTGCCGGATTCGGCATTCTGCAGCACCTCCTGCATCAGCTCCCTGATGAACTTACCGGCCTGACTGTTAGTGAGATCCGCAGACGGGGCTCCTGGCGCAGGTTTTTTACCCTTTTTGTTGTCAGCAGCCGTTTTTTGCGCCGTTTCCATCTGATGCATAGCAATTGCCAGCACCTGCTCCGCCTGACGCACCTGCTCATCATAAAACTCCGTTGGCAGCGGCTTGCTGTTTGCATAAAAATAGATGGTGTCGTCCGGCACATAGGAGAACAGAGAGTCTGCTGTAGCTGCAGCGTGGCTGGAAGTCATCAGTAATAGGCTGACTGTCGCCGTGACAAATCCTGATTTTATTTTCAATGTAGATCTCCATCGAGATGATTGATGATTTCTGCGCTGAATCTAATCATGCCTGAGGAGTTGAGGCAACTACTAATTCATTGGTAAAACATAGTTGCCCGTTGCAAGCCTTGATTGCTGGAATCTGTGATTTTTGTAACTATTCAGTTCATTCGGGGTCGTCACTGCTATCGGCCATATCTTCCAGAAAACGTCGTGAATACATCCATGTAGACTCGTGTCGGCATCCATGCCTCCAACGTTTCTTGCAGATATGGCCGATAGCAGTGACTGTTTTATGCCTTTTTGAAGATGCTGAATCGTTACTAATTTTTTTTGTTTTTACTGCAAACTGCGTACTGACGACTGCAAACTTTATTATTGGTCGAGCTCCACCTGGTCGATTTTTTGAAAACGACTGCTGATGCGCCGCGCTGATATCTCAACCTCATCGACATCCTGATGCGCCTGCGAAATATGTTGTGAGAGCTTGCCCATGCGCTGGCGAAAACGCTCGAAATCCTGTGACAGGGCATACAGGTGGTCGCGGATCACATGCACCTGCTTCTGCGTCGCGGCATCCCGCAAAACCGCCCTGGCCGTGGTCAATACAGCCATCATCGTGGTTGGAGAGACCAGCCACACACCCTTGCGTTGTGCATCCTCAACCAGTTTCGGGTGGTGTGCATGGATCTCTGCAAAGACTGCTTCTGCCGGGATAAACATCATCGCGCCATCCGCTGTCTCACCATGAATAATATATTTTGATGCAATATCATTGATATGTTTTTTGATGTCCTGGTGAAACTGTCGTCCCGCCCTGTGACGCTCTGTCTGCGCTTGCGCCATATCTGTCATGCGTTGATAAGACTCCAGCGGAAACTTGGCGTCCACCGCAATATTACCGGTAGGTTCGG
>JAYELV010000232.1:0-11548 GCA_034717755.1 Pseudomonadota bacterium
GGACAGCTACTTTGCAGGAGAGATGTTTTTACAGCTGATCACCTTCATGGGCTGCTCACCGCATATCCGTTTCGAGCCGGAAGATGAACAGGACAAGGGCTACTGCTACGTCACACTGGCAGACTATGAAACCCTGCAGGTCAGGGTGTCAGAACATGCACGTCCGCCCCGCTGCTATGCATGCAAAAAGCCGGTCGGCAAGGGGTGGCAGACTGCCGTATTACAAGCAGAGATGATCACCTGCCCGCACTGTCATCAACAACAGCAGCCGGATCAACTCAGCTGGCGCAATGATTCCGGTATGGGACATTTTTTTATCGAAATTCACAACATCTTCCCTGGAGAGGCGCAGCCTGTTGCAAATCTACTCCAACTGCTGCAGAGTATCGATGCATCTCAGTGGCGATATTTCTACCTGCACTCCTTGAGGTAAATGTTGTTTTAGAATGGAATTGCTACTGTTTATGTTCTCGATAGCGGATAGCTGCAGCTGATCAAATATCCGCACAACAGCAGGGTATGTGTTGAGTGAGGAGAGCACCACCACATACCCATTGATGGAGGTGACGATTATTCCTGATGATGCCGGCTTGGGAGGTGCTGGAGCTGCGTCAGGATTTACAGCACGCACATGTTCCACATCAGCGCCAGGTTTTATCCGCTGTATGACATCTTCTTCACTGACTATATGCAGATCTCCAATCGCCGGTTTACCCGTTTGCAGTTGATCAGGTTGCTGCTCTGATTGATAGATCCACAGGAACAGCAGCAAATCAAGAATCAGGAGGAGGAAAAATAGCTGGCGCATGAGGAGTGGCAGTTATCACGCCTTTTCTGAGAAGGATTGGGTCGTGTAACGGGAGAATCTCAGGCTATCGGACCAATAATCAAGCGGCAATCCTGCTTTGCGCTTCAACTGCTGCAGAAACGGCCGTGGCTGCGGCAACGACTCCCACACACTGGGTAAAAAAGTCCCTCTGGCGCCACCCTCTTCTAAAATCAGACCATCCTGTGATGGTCGCAACTGACTGATGAGATCATCTTCATCACTGAAGCCGATCGCGTCCGGATCTCCCAACACAGATACGCTGATCACAATATCAGCAAGTTCATCGGCGCCAACAGGTGGAAAGCGCGGGTCAGAAAATGCCGCCGCCCGGGCATGCTCCGCAACATCCTTGACCAGAGGCTGATAGGGTTGCAGTGTCCCGATGCAGCCGCGCAGCGCAGCCTTTTTGTGGAGCGTCACAAAACTGCCCCCCTGTTGCAGGAGTTGCTCATCATACGCATCGGCATCGATAGGCATTGTATGACGATGCCCCAGGCCATACTCGATCGACTCACGCGCAACCTGCAGCAATTGCTGCTGCTGATGCGGAGTTAATTCCTTTTCAGTCTCACTATTCATTTCAACCATTCAGTTTGTCATCTCGACGCAGGAGAGATCTTAATACGCAATCTCTTCAGATCCCTCGTCGATCGTACCTCACTTCCCTCGGGATGACAGATCAAATTGCGATCTGTTTTCAATCTTCTTAAGATGCCCCAATTGTAAAATTCATTTCAGTAGAAGATATAAGATCCATATCCGACAACCTGGTCCCGAGGGCCGGCAGTATCCCCGGAATTACGCACATCCAGCGTCATCTCCTGCAGCCCTTTCTCTGCCGCCACCTGCAGTAAACCTCGCACACCCTGGTAGCCACATGCATCGTTGGAACCGATACTGCTGTCAAAGTGTTCGATCGCCTGTGTGGTTGCAGCATCGATGCGGCGGGCTGTTTGATAGTCGTGATAATGGCTCAGATCCGAGCTGACTACAATCAGGGTTTCATCACCACCCCACAGTTGACGCAGTACACCCGCAACCTCACCGGGTTCGACACTGCCGATCACCAATGGCACAAGGGAGAAATCACCCAGCACCTGCTGCAGAAACGGCAACTGCACCTCGAGACTATGCTCCTGTTGGTGCGCCGCATCAAACAGATCGACACCCACGAGTGACTTGATTGCATCCTGATCCAGCGGAATGATGCCCAGGGGGGTCTCAAAATAGTCTGCAGATGGCGCGGCGATTCCGCGAAATCCCACCCTGTGATCTGGCCCCAGCAGTATCACACGCGAGATTGTGTCGGCGTGTTGCTGCAGTTGGGAGTATGCCGAAGCCGCTACAGGACCCGAGTAGATATAGCCGGCATGGGGCTGGATCATCGCTTTTGGTTGGGGCGCTTTCACGCTGACTTCAGCAAGAAATTGCTGAACCTGGCGCTGAAGTTCACCCTTCTCATGCGGATAGAACATTCCTGCAACGGCCGCAGGACGGATGTTTGATGTCATGTGATCCTCCTGGTATTTGATAAGTAGCGAGGCGTGAGTAGCTCCTCTCTTTATTTTGGTGTGTTTGTAAAAATTTTCAAGCTGCAGTTGACTTTTTTTCATTTACTACCACTCTTAATAGTATAGATGGTAGTAAAGAGGGGAGAAATAGAGATGAAAGTCACCGAATCGAGACATCCGACAAAATACTGGCATGCGATTGATCATGATCGCATTCAGTGTGACCTCTGTCCGCGTTTTTGCAAATTGAAACAGGGCCAGCGGGGGCTCTGTTTTATTCGCAAAAACGAACAGGGCGCCGTGATCCTGACTTCCTATGGACGCTCCAGCGGTTTCTGCATCGATCCCATCGAGAAAAAGCCGCTAAATCATTTCTACCCCGGCACATCGGTGCTCTCATTCGGCACCGCTGGCTGCAACCTTGCGTGCAAATTCTGTCAAAACTGGGATATGTCCAAATCACGTGAGCTGGATACCCTCATGGATCAGGCGTCACCTGAGGCCATTGCACGCACGGCCGCAGAGCATGGCTGCCGCAGCGTCGCCTATACCTACAACGATCCGGTCATCTTTCATGAATATGCCATCGACACTGCGCTGGCCTGCCGCGAACTGGGGATCAATTCAGTTGCTGTCACCGCCGGATACATCAACCCTGAGCCGCGCAAGGAGTTCTTTGCGGTAATGGATGCAGCCAATGTCGATCTCAAGTCTTTTAATGAGGAGTTCTATCACAAGCTCACGGGGGCGCACCTGCAGCCGGTGCTGGAGACACTCGAATATATCCATCATGAAACAGATTGCTGGCTGGAACTGACCACATTGCTGATTCCAGGCGAGAATGACTCTGACAGGGAACTGCAGGAGATGACCCGGTGGGTCGTCGAGCATCTTGGCCCTGATGTGCCGATGCACTTCTCTGCGTTTCACCCTGACTGGAAAATGAGAGATACGCCTCCCACGCCGCCCGAGACACTCACACGTGCGCGTTCAATCGCCATGCACAATGGCATTCGTTACGCCTTCACCGGCAATGTGCATGACGAGGATGGCGAAAGCAGCTACTGCCACAGCTGCGGTACACGCCTCATCGGCCGTGACTGGTACGTCATTACCGACTGGAAACTGACAGCCGATGGCTGCTGCCCTGAGTGCGGAGAGAAGTGCGCGGGCGTGTTTGAAGCCAAACCCGGAACCTGGGGCGCCAAGCGACAGCCGGTGATGATTAGGGATGGGAAGTGAGTGATGAGGAGTGGGTACTGAGGACTGAGGACTGAGTGGTGAAACAAAAAAACCGCATCAACAGATGCGGTTTTTTTGTCGGGATAGCAACAGGATCAGGAAACTTTTGGATCCAGTTTGCCAGTCTCATAGGAGACAAACATCTTTTCCAGAGAAGTTACTTTCAGCTTGTCGGCGTTGCCGGCGGAGCCAAAGGCTTCGAAGCGCGCCTTGCAGATCTCCATCATGCCGTCTGTCGCTTCCTTGAGGAATTTGCGCGGATCGAAGTTGGAGGTGTTCTCGGCCAGGTGACGACGCACGGAACCGGTCGACGCCATGCGCAGATCGGTATCGATATTGACCTTGCGCACACCGTGCTTGATGCCTTCGACGATCTCCTCTACGGGTACGCCATAGGTCTGCCCCATGTCGCCGCCATAGCTGTTGATGATCTTGAGCCACTCCTGGGGTACGGAAGATGAACCGTGCATGACCAGGTGCGTATTCGGAATGCGCGCATGAATCTCCTTGACGCGGTCGATGCGCAGGATGTCACCGGTTGGCTCCTTGGTGAACTTATAGGCGCCATGAGAGGTGCCGATAGCGATCGCCAGAGCGTCGACCTTGGTCTTGGCGACAAAATCCGCCGCTTCATCAGGATCTGTCAGCATCTGATCCATTTCGAGGATCACATCAGCGCCGACACCATCCTCTTCACCGGCTTCACCGGTTTCGAGAGAACCCAGGCAGCCCAGTTCGCCTTCGACAGAGACACCGCCGGCATGCGCCATGTCGACGACCTTGCGGGTCACATCGACATTGTATTCATAACTGGCTGGTGTTTTCGCGTCTTCCATCAGGGAGCCGTCCATCATTACCGATGAAAAGCCTGACTGAATCGAACGCAGGCAGACATTCGGTGAAGAGCCGTGATCCTGGTGCATAACCAGTGGGATATGCGGATAGGCTTCGAGGGCCGCGAGAATCAGGTGGCGCAGGAAAGCTTCACCTGCATAGTTACGCGCGCCTGCAGAACCCTGCAGGATAACCGGGCTGTTGGTCGCATCCGCAGCACGCATGATTGCGTGAACCTGCTCCATATTGTTGACGTTGAAAGCCGGCATGCCGTAGCCGTTTTCAGCCGCATGATCAAGTAGTTGGCGCAAGGAAATCAGAGCCATGTTTATCTCTCCTTCAGAGTGAGTGTGTGAAAAGTATTGGGGTTAAAATTCATCAATCCGGCAGGATATGCTCGCCTACGCGGATAATTTTCATTACATTGGTGCCGCCGATAATACCCTGAAAATCACCTTTTGTGATGATGATCAGATCTCCGTCACGTACGGCGCCGCGCCGCAGCAACTCTTCGACCACCTCCTGGTTGATACGTTGAGAATCCTTCTCGATCGGCTGAAAACTGGTGGGGTAGACACCGCGATAGAGCGTCACCTTGCGACGCGTGGCAACGTGGTCCGTGAGTGCAAATATCGGGATACCAGAGCTGATCCGCGACATCCACAGCGGCGTAGAGCCCGATTCCGTCAAGGCTGCAATTGCCGAGACTTTCAGATGGTTGGCAGTATACATCGTCGCCATCGCAATCGCTTCATCGATGCGGCCGAAGACCGAGTGCAGACGATGGTCAGATTTGCGTGCAGTAGACTGTTTCTCGGCCTCGACACAGATACGCGCCATGGCTTCTACGACAGTCGCCGGATGTTTGCCAACCGCAGTCTCGGCAGAGAGCATTACCGCGTCAGTACCATCGAGCACCGCATTGGCAACATCGAAGACCTCCGCACGGGTTGGAATCGGATGTTCAATCATCGACTCCATCATCTGCGTAGCTGTGATGACAACCTTGTTTCTGGATCTGGTATCCCTGATCAGCTGCTTCTGCACCGCCGGCAGCTCGGCATCACCGATCTCGACTCCCAGGTCGCCGCGAGCCACCATGATAACGTCGGTTGCGTCGATAATCTCATCGATCACATCCAGCGCCTCGGCACGCTCGACTTTTGCCACAATCGCCGCGTTGCCGCCTGCGTCATTCAGAAGTTGACGCGCTGTATGCACATCATCGGCATTTCTCACAAAAGAGACCGCCAGATAATCGGCATCAATTTCAGCAGCAAACTTGATATCAAGCTTGTCTTTATCAGTCAATGCAGGCGCCGAGAGGCCTCCCCCATGTTTATTGATGCCCTTGTTATCAGAGAGTTCACCGCCAACCCTGACCTTACAAACTATCTCCGAGCCATCGACTCGCTCGACCCAGAGTATGATCTTGCCGTCATTGATGAGCAGCTTGTCACCGCGCTGTAAATCCTGTGGCAGTTGCTGATAGGTACAGCCGACACGCTGCTGATTGCCCTCCTTGATCGGGTAAGCAACATCGAGGATGAAATCATCACCTTCGGCCAGCTGTATCGGCCCATCCTTGAACTGTCCGGTGCGAATCTTGGGTCCTTGCAGATCAACCAGAACACCGACCTGGCGTCCGCATGCGCGCGCTCGATTGCGGACATGATCGGCACGCTTTGCATGCTCCTCATGAGACCCGTGCGAGAGGTTGATGCGGACGACATCAACTCCGGCATCGATCAGCTTGTCGACAACCTTCGGGTCATCCGTTGCCGGGCCGAGGGTTGAGACAATCTTGGTGCGTCTTCTAGACATCTATGCTCGCAGCTCAGGCGTTCGCCGCTCGCTCTTCGAGCATTGTTACGACGGGGAGTTGTTTGCCTTCGAGAAACTCCAGGAAAGAGCCGCCCCCGGTCGAGATATAGGAGATGCGATCGGTGAGACCAAAATCAGCGACTGCCGCGAGGGTGTCGCCACCGCCGGCAATGGAGAAGGCATCGGAGTCGGCGATAGCCGCTCCCAGCACCTTGGTGCCATCGGCAAACTGTGGGAATTCAAAAACGCCCAGAGGACCGTTCCATACGATGGTTCCTGCTGCTTTCATCATCTCCGCGAAACGCGCTGCGGTCTCGGGGCCGATATCGAAGATCATGTCATCATCTTCTACATCTTCAACTTTTTTCACGGTCGCAGGAGTCGATTCAGAGAACTCCTTGCCGACGACAACATCTGTAGGCACAGGGATTTCATTGCCGGCTGCTGTCGCAGCCGCCATGAGTTTCTTTGCTTCGTCAATCAGATCTTCCTCATAGAGAGACTTGCCGACATTGTGACCCATCGCCGCTATGAAGGTATTGGCAATACCGCCGCCGGGAATCAGTTGATCGACAACCTTGCTGAGTGACTCCAGTACGGTCAGCTTGGTGGAAACCTTGGAACCGCCAACGATGGCCGCCATCGGGCGCCTGGGGTTGTCCAGCGCCTTGCCAAGGGCTTCCAGTTCACCCGCAAGCAGCGGACCGGCACAGGCGGTTGGCGCAAACTGGCCGGCGCCATGCGTCGATGCCTGGGCGCGATGAGCCGTGCCGAATGCGTCCATCACATAGATGTCACACAGGGCCGCATACTCTTTTGAGAGCGCCTCTTCATTACTCTTTTCGCCAACGTTGAAACGTACATTCTCCAGCAGCACGACATCGCCGTCATTGAGTTCAGGAGCATTCTGCAGATAATCGGTAATCAGCGGAACCTGTTTGCCAAGTGCGTCGCTGAGATAGTCGGCAACCGGCTGCATGGTGAATTCGGCAGCAGGCTCGCCCTCGGTCGGACGCCCCAGGTGCGACATGATCATAACGCGTGCGCCGGCCTTGATGCAGTGCTCGATGGTCGGCATGGATGCCTGGATGCGTTTGTCGGATGTAACTTTGCCATCCTTGACAGGAACATTGAGATCCTGGCGGATGAGTACGCGTTTACCTGCAAGATCGAGATCGGTCATTTTAATGACGGACATAGAAGACTCCTGATAATTTTGATGCTAAAAAGTGCGTAACATCTCAATAACGCCATCTCTTGAATAGGGTTCGAGCAGGGCTGGGACCCGCCTTTCAGGGACGCGTGAATACATCCTTGTAAGCTCTGATAAAACATCCCTGTTTTATACAGCCCTGAAAAGCAAATCCCAGCCCTGCTCTCCTACATGAAAATATTGAGATGTTACAAAACTGTTTGTTAAGTCACTGCTTCAAAAGCAACTTAACAAACAGCTCTTAATGAACTGTATGCAGGGTGAGCAATGCTCACCCTGCAAACTACCGCTGATACTTAGTTGGCAGCTACGTGCTCAACGAAACGCATCATGTTGCAGGTGTAGCCATACTCGTTGTCATACCAGGAGACAACCTTGACGAAAGTACCGTCGAGGGCAATGCCTGCTCCAGCATCAAAGATCGATGAGGCGCTGTAGCCACGGAAATCCGTAGAGACAACCTTATCTTCGGTGTATGCCAGAGTGCCTTTCATGGATCCTTCTGAAGCAGCCTTCATGGCGGCGCAGATATCTTCGTAGGAAGCATCCTTGTCCAGCTCGACAGTCAGATCAACAACAGAGACGTCGGATGTAGGTACACGGAAGGCCATACCTGTGAGCTTGCCGTTGAGTTCTGGAAGAACCACGCCAACAGCCTTGGCGGCGCCGGTCGATGAAGGAATGATATTTTCCAGGATGCCGCGACCGCCGCGCCAGTCTTTCATGGAAGGACCGTCAACAGTTTTCTGCGTAGCAGTTGCTGCATGAACAGTGGTCATGAGACCGCGCTTGAGACCCCAGTTGTCATTCAGCACCTTGGCGACAGGCGCCAGGCAGTTAGTAGTACAGGATGCAGCAGAGACGATCGCCTGACCTGCATAGCTCTCATGGTTGACGCCGTAAACAAACATCGGGGTGCCGTCTTTTGAAGGAGCACTCTGAACAACTTTCTTCGCGCCTGCATCGATGTGCTTCTGGCAGCTCTCTTCGGTAAGGAAGAAACCGGTGCAGTCGATAACGATATCTGCGCCGACTTCATCCCATTTCAGGTCTGCAGGGTCACGCTCGGCGGTGAGACGAATCTTTTTGCCATCGATGACGAAGTTGTTGCCGTCTACAGCAACATCACTGCCGAAACGGCCATGGACCGAATCGTACTTCAGCATGTAGGCAAGATAGTCTGCATCGAGCAGATCGTTGATGCCGACGATTTCAATATCCTTGAAATCTTTTGCAACAGCGCGAAACACCATACGGCCGATGCGGCCAAAACCATTAATACCGACTTTGATAGTCATAGATTATCTCCAGAGTTTAAAGAGTGAAACAAATATGATTTGATTGAAACTTTTTGAATCGATCAGGGAGAGCAGCGCTCTCCCCGATCGGTTTTAGCCAGTGACTTCGTCAATAGCCGAGAGTACATTTTCAGTCGTGAAGCCGAACTCCTTGAAGAGTTCGGGAGCTGGAGCAGATTCGCCGAAGCGATTCATACCGATCACCTTGCCGTTCAGTCCTGCATACTTGTACCAACCGTCCGAGACGGCTGCTTCGACAACGACACGGGCGGTAACGGCAGCAGGCAGCACAGATTCGCGATAAGCGGCGTCCTGTGCGTCATACAGATCGACAGCGGGCATCGACACAACACGCACCTTTTTACTGCTCTGCTCGGCAGCCTCGACAGCGAGTTGCACTTCGGAACCTGTTGCAATCACGATTGCATCCGGTGTGCCGTCGCAATCCTTGAGGATATAGCCGCCTTTTGCAATATTGGCGATAGTTGCGGCGTCACGCTGCTGATGCTGCAGATTCTGACGGGAAAAGATCAGGCAGCTTGGGCCGTCGCTCTTCTCTACCGCAACTTTCCAGGAAACCGCTGTCTCGACAGCATCACAGGGACGCCATACGGACATGTTGGGAATCATACGCAGTGTCGGAATCTGCTCGACAGCCTGGTGAGTTGGACCGTCTTCGCCAAGACCGATAGAGTCATGCGTGTAGACAAAAATGGACTGGATCTTCATCAGTGCAGCCATGCGCAGCGCATTGCGTGCATACTCCGAGAACATCAGGAATGTAGCGCCGTACGGGATAAAGCCGCCGTGCAGCGTAGCGCCGTTCATGATGGCGCTCATGCCGAACTCGCGTACACCGTAGGAGAGGTAGTTGCCTGAAAAATCAGCCGCCTTGCCGTGATCCGGATTGATTGAAACCGAACCATCCCAGAAGGTGTTGTTCGAAGGTGTCAGGTCGGCGGAACCACCGAGGAATTCCGGCAGCAGCGGTCCGAGGCCATTCAGTGCAGCCTTGGATGCGATGCGAGTTGCAGGAGACTCCGCCTTGTCGTTGACAGCGGCGATGAATTTTTGCGCCTCCTCTTCCCAGTTTGAAGGCAGATCACCTGCCATGCGGCGCTTGAATTCTGCAGCCAGTTCAGGATGCGCGCCGGCATAGGCGTCCATCTTCTCGTTCCATGCAGCTTCCGCAGCAGCGCCCTTCTGTTTGGCGTCCCAACCGGCATAGACATCATCGGGGATTTCAAAAGGTCCGTAATTCCAGCCAAGCTGCTTGCGTGTCAGTGCAATCTCTTCATCACCAAGAGGCGCGCCATGGCAGTCGTGGGAGCCTGCCAGGTTTGGAGAACCAAAACCGATGGTGGTCTTGCAGCAGAGCAGTGAAGGCTTGTCAGTGACAGCCTGCGCTTCCGCCATCGCTTTGGCGATCGCGTCGGAATCATGTCCGTCGACATCGCGCACAACATGCCAGCCATAGGCTTCAAAGCGCGCCGGGGTATCATCGGTAAACCAGCCTTCGACTTCACCATCGATGGAGATGCCGTTGTCATCCCAGAATGCAGTCAGTTTGCCGAGACCCAGGGTGCCGGCAAATGAGCATGCTTCATGGGAGATGCCCTCCATCATGCAGCCGTCGCCCATGAAGGTATAGGTGTTGTGATCGACGATATCGTGGCCATCGCGGTTGAACTGCGCCGCCAGCACTTTCTCGGCCAGCGCCATACCAACAGCGTTGGTAATGCCCTGTCCCAGAGGACCGGTGGTGGTTTCAACGCCAGGCGCATAACCATACTCGGGGTGACCCGGAGTTTTGGAGTGCAGCTGACGGAAAGCCTTGAGATCGTCCATGCTGAGTTCGTACCCGGTCAGGTGCAGCAGGGAGTAGATCAACATCGAGCCATGTCCATTCGACAGCACAAAGCGGTCGCGGTCAGCCCAGTCCGGGTTGGCCGGGTTGTGTTTCATGTGATCGTTCCACAGCACTTCAGCCATATCCGCCATGCCCATGGGAGCGCCAGGGTGTCCGGAATTTGCTTTTTGTACTGCATCCATGCTCAAAGCACGAATGGCATTAGCTAGATCTCTGCGTGAGGCCATATGGGTATTCCCCTTTCAAAATGATTAGAAAAAGTGTTCAAAAAACCTGTCAATCATACTACGAATCGAGAGGCTTTCAATGAATATTCGAATATTCGTTATTTATTGTATGCCGTAATGAAATACTACGACATAAAGCATGGCATTCTGACGTAAACAAGCCGCAGGATCAATAAGGGAGAACCCCTGTTACCAGCATGTCAGCATAAGGTATTTTTATTGATGCATTTATTTGTTTTTAATAACAATGAGATAAGAAATTATTCTCCAATCCACTTGATAGAACACCCCATGCTGGGAATCTGTTCAGCAGGCCCTCTACCCGTCTCGGCCACCAGTTTCATCGCTTCAAAAAGATCACGGCGGACGTCATCGCCGGCGGCCTCTTTACGGCTCTCATCGAGACGGCCGCGGTACTGCAGTTGGAGGTCGGCATTGTAGCCGAAGAAATCGGGAGTACAGACTGCACCGTAGGATTTGGCGATTTGCTGCGTCTCGTCCAGCAGGTAGGGAAATGGATAATCGAACTCCTCCGCTATCTTCTTCATGTTGTCGAAAGAGTCTTCAGCATACTCAGTCGGATCATTGGACATGATCGCCACCGAGTTGATTCCCATCGCTTTGAGTTCGGCAGTATCACGCACGATACGATCACGGATCGATTTCACATAGGGACAGTGGTTGCAGATAAACATCACCA